>DAOTXG010000638.1:0-4522 GCA_034435515.1 Anaerolineales bacterium | reverse complement strand
CCAAAGTGAAACAGGCGCTGGCCGACCGCGACGGCGCGTTTTTCGTGCAGCTGGCGCGTCGGCAAAAGGAGGCGGGCGCCCACGCGCTTGATCTGAACATCGGCCCGCAGAAGAAAGCCGGGCCGGAGGTGATGGACTGGCTGGTGGATTGCGTGCAGGAGGCCGTCGGGAACATGACGCTCTCGTTCGACACGACCAATCTGGCCGCCATCGAAGTTGGGCTGAAAAAGACCACCAGCAACGGCCGCGCGAACGCCATCATCAACTCGACATCGGCGGAAGAAGAACGGCTGGAAAAAGTGCCGCTGCTGGCCGCCGCCTACGGCGCGAAACTGATTGCGCTGACGATGGCGAAAGAGGGCATCCCGGTCAGCGCCGACGCCCGCGTGGGGATTGCGATGGAGAAACTCATCCCGCGCGCGCAGGCCGTCGGCGTCCCGATGGAGAACTTGCTGATTGACCCGCTGGTACTTACCGTCTCCGGCTGCCAGGAATACGTGCCCCAATGCATCGAGGCGGTGCGGATGATCAAGATGGTCGCCGACCCGCCGCCGCTGGTGACTGTGGGCCTCTCCAACGTCTCCAATCAAGTCCCGCCGCCGTTGCGCCCACTCCTCAACCGGACGTATCTGGTCATGCTCATGGCAGTCGGGCTGGACGCCGCCATCCTCGACCCGCTCGACCACGAACTCATGGAGACGATCCGCCTCGTCGAGCAGCGCGACGCCGCCACGCCCGTCGGCGCGCTGTATCTCAAGTTATACGCCGCGGTCGCCGCCGGCGCCGATCTCGAACCCGGCGACATGGACCTGAACGACCCGCAGCAGGCTGAAATCTGGAAGACGGTGCAGGTGCTGCTCAACAAAGTCATCTACACCGACTCGTATCTGCGGCTATGAGTAGTCAATTGTGAACGGTAAACAGTAAGCAGTGAACAGTAAACAGCGAGCCTATCCTGCTCACTAGAGCGATTTCCAGTTGTATTTATGGGTGTCGTTCCTCGGAGACCTTTGGGGTCTCCGAGGCCCCAAAGGTCTGAACCGTAAACCCGAGTGGAATTTGCTCTAATCACTGCCCACCGTTCACTGCTTACTGCTCACTGTCTCTAATTACCGGAGGTCCCTATGCTCAAAGAAGCCCCTCTCCCTCAGGTCGAGGAACTGTTGGCCAAAGCCAGGAAGCCCTCCGCCGATGCCATGCGTTTGCATCCGTTCTACCGGGGTAAAGTCGAGACCGTCCTCAAATGTCGCGTGCGCGACTTTAACGACTTCGCCATCTGGTACACGCCGGGAGTGGCCGCGCCGTGCAAAGCCATCGCCGCCGACCCGGAACTGGTGTACGAGCACACCCACAAGTGGAACACGGTAGCCGTCGTCTCCGACGGCACGCGCGTGTTAGGCCTCGGCGACATCGGCCCGAAAGCCGGCCTGCCGGTCATGGAAGGCAAGGCGCTGCTCTACAAGTATCTCGGCGGCGTGGACGCCTGGCCGATCATGCTGGACACAAAAGACCCGGATAAGATCATCGAGGCCGTCCTGCTCATCCAGCCGGGCTTCGGCGGCGTGAACCTGGAAGACCTGGCTCAGCCCAAGTGTTTTCGCATTCTGGACACCCTGCGCGCCAAGGCCGAAATCCCGGTCTGGCACGACGACCAGCAGGGCACGGCCACGGTCACGCTGGCCGCGCTCATCAACGCGCTCAAGATCGTCGGCCGCCAGATGGCCGACGCGCGGATCGTGTTCGTGGGCAGCGGCGCGTCCAACGTGGCCTGCGCCCGCCTTATCTTCGCCAGCGGCGCCGACCCGGCGCGCTGCATCATGGTGGACAGCCGGGGCATCCTGCACAAGGGGCGCAAGGATATCGAACTGCGCAAAGCCGAGTTCGTGGACAAGTGGAAGTTCTGTCGGACCACCAACGCCGAGGGGCGGGAAGGCGGCATCCCGGAAGCGCTGGCCGGCGCGGACGTCGTCATTGCGCTGTCCACCCCCGGCCCCGGCGTTCTGAAGAAGGAGTGGATCGCGACGATGGCGCGCGACCCGGTCGTGTTTGCCGGCGCCAACCCCGTGCCGGAAATCTGGCCGTGGGAGGCGAAGGAGGCGGGGGCGGCCGTGGTGGCGACGGGCCGCAGCGACTTCCCCAACCAGGTCAACAACTCGCTCGGCTTTCCCGGCATCTTCCGGGGCGTGCTGGACGCGCGAGCCAAGACGATCACCGACGAGATGTGCCTGGCCGCGGCGGGCGCGCTGGCCAACATGGCCGTAGAGAAAAGACTGACGCCGGACCACATCCTGCCGACGATGGACGAGTGGGAAGTCTTCCCGCGCGAGGCGGCGGCGGTGGCGGTCAAGGCGACCGAGCAGGGACTGGCCCGCCGGCCCACCACCTACGACGAGGAATTCCACCGCGCCGCCGAAATCATCCGGCGCGCGCGCAACCTGACGCAGACGATGATGGACGAGGGATTCATCGCAGAAGCGGACTAGTACTCCGTCAGGTTGATTTGGATGGATACCTCCGCTCGCGGCGGATTGCAAATCCGGCGGGAGCAGAGTCCATCTTAATCAGATGGACGGAGTACTAGCCATCGGCGCTGTGTTGACGAGAAAGGAGCTCAGCATGTACGACTTAATCATCCTCGGCGGGGGGCCGGCCGGCCTGACGGCGGCGATTTACGCCCTGCGCAAGCGCCTGAATGCGCTGGTCATCACCCCGGACCTCGGCGGCAAGACGAACTATCGCCTGCAGCTGCCGAACGTCGAACATCACCTGGTCATCAACGGCGAGGAGATCGTCAGCCGCTTCGCCAACGAACTGGAATATCTCGACTTCGCGCGCGTGATGGACAAAGCCCGGAGCGTGGAGGCGATCCCCGGCGGCTACCGGGTGCGCACACGCAACGGCGCGCCGTACGACGCGCGAGCGCTTATCGTGGCCACGGGCGCCAACGCCCAGCGCCTGAATGTGCCCGGTGAGAAGGAATACACGATGCGCGGGGTGTGTTACAGCGCCGTGAGTTACGCGCCGCTCTTCGTCGAGCGGGACGCCGTCGTCGTCGGCGATGCGGCCCGCGCGCTAAACGCGGCGGCCGAGCTCGCGCAAATCGCCCACCAGGTCACACTGGTTGCCCCGGCGCACGGCGAACTCGACAGTCCGCTGGGCAAGCGTCTGCGCGCCCGCCCCAACGTCACGATCATCGAAAACCAGCGGGTGACTTCGGTGGTGGGCGACGAATACGCGCGCACGCTGATCCTCACGCGGCCCAACGGCCTCACCACCGAGCTGAACGCGGACGCTTTCTTTGTGGAACTGGGCCTCACGCCGAACTCGGAGCTGGTCAAAGGGCTGGCGGCGCTGGATGCGCACGGGCGCATCGAGGTGGACGCGCGCAACCGCACTTCCGCGCCTGGCCTGTTTGCCGCCGGCGACGTGACCGACGCCTACGCCGAGCAGGTGCTCATCGCCATCGGCGAGGGCGCGAAAGCCGCGCTCTCCGCCTGCGAGTATCTGCTGGAATACCCCGCCGCGGAGAAGGAACTCGCTAGGGAGGAGTGGCGGTAACGACGCTGGAAATCGGCTAAGGGGTCATCGAGAAATAACTTCATCTTATTGAGGATCGCTGCTGTGCATATGCTCCCCCGTCTGCGGCAGCATTTCAATCGCCTGCCCATTTTCAACCGTCTCTTGATCGGGAACTCGGCTGTGATTGTTGTGGGCGCAATCGGGGGAACGTTGCTCACACAGTCCCTGGCCAATTTGCACATTGAAGCGGAATTCTGGTTGATCAGTCTATTTGCCACACTTGGCATCCTCCTCAGCCTGCTGGTCAACTATTGGATCGTCAAAACCGCGCTGCGTCCGCTGCACGCACTGCGCGAAGCCGTGGATCGCGTGCAGGCCGGACGGGCCGACCCTCAGGTGTCTCTGATCAATGACGCCGATCCCGACCTGAGCCGGTTGGCCGCCGCAATCAGCTCTATGCTCGACCGTGTGGAAGGACGCACGCTGCAGTTGCGCGCCCTATCCGAGCGCGCCATCAACGCTCAGGAAGAGGAACGCAAACGCATCGCGCGCGGCCTGCACGACGACATCGGCCAGGAACTCTCCGCGCTCATCATCAACCTCGAGCGGATGGAGAATGCGGCGCCGGCGAACGCGCCCGACTTGAAATGGCAACTGGCCGCCGCGCGCCAATCGGCCACCCGCGCACTGGGGAACTTGCGCAAAGTCGTCTACGGCCTGCGCCCGACCATGCTCGACGACTTGGGTCTGGGGCCGGCCATTCGCTGGTATGCGCGCTCCAGCCTCGAAGAGGCCGGGATCCGGGTCAAATTCGATGGTTTCGACGAGACGATGCGGCTGGCGCCCGAGTTGGAAACCACGCTGTTTCGCATCGCGCAGGAGGCCATCAATAACATCGCCCACCACGCCGAAGCTGGGTTGGTCGTCATCCGGCTGGGCCGGGAGAATGGTCACATCGGCTTGCACGTGGAAGACGATGGCCGCGGCTTTGAGGTCGCCAAAA
>DAOTXG010000637.1:0-3187 GCA_034435515.1 Anaerolineales bacterium | reverse complement strand
GCCGTCCTACGGCAACTTTGGATCTCCTGAATCTCAAATCAGACATCGTGGGCCAGGGCCGCCGCGCCCCACAACGGCGCATCGTCGCCGAGGGCCGCCGGAACGATCTCGGCGGAAATTTCGGGCAGGGTGTTGGCGCGGGCGGCGCGGCGCACTTCCGCCCACCACTTCTCACCGGATTTGGTCACCCCGCCGCCGAGGACGACGCGCCGGGGGTTCATCAGCGACAGCGCATTGCCGATACCTGTTCCCAGGTGATGCGCCGCCTGGAGCAGAACCGCCTCGGCCAATGGGTCGCCGGCGGAGGCGGCCTGGCTCACGAGTGCGGCGGTGACGTTGGCGAGATTGTCTCCCGCGAGTTCGCGCAGGACCCGGCCCGCGTCGGGCGCGGCGCTCAGCTTCTGCCGCGCTTCCTGCGCAATCGCCGGGCCGCAGGCGAGAATCTCCACACAACCGCGCCGCCCGCAAATGCACGGCGGGCCGTCCGGCTTGATGACCGTGTGCCCGATCTCGCCCGCCATTTTATCCGCGCCCCGGTACACGCGCCCGTCAATCACCCACCCGCCGCCGACCCCGGTGCTCACGGTCATGTAGAGCATACTTGCGCACCCTTGCCCCGCGCCGAAACGGTGCTCGCCGAGCGCGGCGGCGTTCGCGTCGTTGTCCACGCTGGCGGGCGCGCCGAATTGTCTTCGCAGCTCGTCGCGCAAGGGCCTTGCCTCCCAGCCGGGGACGTGGTGCGAGAGCCGGACGCGGCCCGTCTCAAAATCCACCGGCCCGCCGAAACTCACGCCGACGGCGGCGAGAGGGCCGGGGTGCGCGGCGAGCAGGTCGCGGGCCAGGCCAAGCATGATGCGCATATCGGTCTGGGCGTCCGCGCCAGGCGGGGCAGCCTGCTCGCGGCGGGCCAGCCACGTGCGTTCGCCCGCGCGGACCAGCGCCGCGGCGTGTTTGGTGCCGCCGAAGTCGAGGGCGAGGAGGAGAGGTTGATCAGACATGAAGGCTGCCTTTGCGTCGAGATAGCGCAAAGGATAGCATAGATACAGATTGTCAGAGAGTGTTTCTTAAATCGCTGGCGATTACACTGAAACGCCCCTTCGGGGGAAACCACGCCGACAAACTGCGCTATAGAATTGCTCTGCCAAATCCACGCGATCCGCGCAGAGGGTGTGGGACAAGTTTGAAACTTGTCCTACGTTTGGTTGCGGCTGGAAGCCGCGCTATAGAGCAGCGTCAATCCCTCACCCTATCCGGCCCATTATTGCGCTGCCCCTCGATGCGCTTGCTCGTGTCCACTTGCAGGGCGGCGGTTGCGGGGGGCAGGGGCATCGGCTGGCCGACGGTTGAGTCGGCGTCTGTGTCCCCCGCTTTCGTCTCGGCGAGGACCTTGCCATCTTTATCCAGCGCGCGGATCACGAAGCGATCCAGGTTGCGGCTGGCCGGCCGCTTGATGCGCGTTCCATCCTTGAGATACTTTGATCCATGGCAGGGGCATTCGAAGCGGTCGTTCGTCGGCTTCCACTGGTAGAGACAGCCCAGATGCACACAAATTTTATAGAGCGCGAGCAGGCCGGGCTGAGTCGCGAAGCCCTCCGGGTGGCGCGGGTCGGCTACGGCGGCCTCGTCCACCTGCACGAGCCAGAAGCGGCCCGCGTCGTAAGCCTGCGGCGCGCTGCCGGGCGCGGGCAGTTCGCTCGCGTCAATCGTGAACAGCCCGCCGAACTGCCCGGCCCTGAAGCGCGGATACGCGAACCACAGGACTGTGCCCCCGGCCTCGGCCATGAACAGCGCCATCGAGGACGCCCAGAGGTAGTAGAGAAATTCGCGGCGGGAGAGGGAGGATTGAGGCGGCATCTGACACTCCGTTATGCCCAGCGCGGGCATAGACTGCGCGTAACTGCTCACGGCCTACCACTTTCCGGCGACGAGTACAACGCGGTGAAGACCTACTGGCAACTCTGGCGCGATTATCCCGACAACCCCTACACCCTCATCGCCCGCCGCAAACTGGAGGCGGTTGGGCCATAAACGCTCATATTCTCCGCCTCCACACTGCGATATAATCCCCGTGTGGAGCGCCATCCCCGCTTGCGGCTGGCGCTGGATAAATGCTACACCTATGCCTAATAGCCTGATGCGCGGCGACAATTAGCGTTTCCCATGGCGGCCTGGCGACTCTTTTGCTACGTGGACGAAAGCGGGCTGGATGCTCGCAGCCGGCTGTTAGTCGTGGCCGTCGTCGTTGTTGGCGAGGAGCGCGACGCGCTGCGCCGGATTTGTGAGCGAGCCGAGGCTGAAAGCGGCAAAGGCCGCGTCAAATGGAGTTGGGCCGCTCCAGACCGGCGGATAAACTATATGCGCATTCTGCTGGACGAGCCCGCCGCGCGCGGCAAAATCTGGTTCGAGACGCATATCCTGCCGCAGGATTATCTCAACCTGACGGTCAGCACGATTGCCCGCGCGATCGCGTCCGCCGTGGAAGCCGCTGGCGTGCAGGACTATAAAGCCACAATCTTGATTGACGGCTTGCCCAAGGCCCGGGAGCAGAATGTCGGACGCCAGTTGCATCGAATGGGCGTTCACACCCGCAAAGTGCGAGGCATTCGCGACGAAAGCGAGGCGCTGATCCGGCTGGCCGACGCTGTATGCGGGTTAGCGCGCGGCGCGGCAGAGGGCAATCGCGAGCTCAGCCAGTTGCTCGAACATGGCCTGAGAATGGGGGTGCTTCAGAAAATTGAGTCAGAACAACGAAGCCCCGGCGAGGGGCCGGGGCTTCAGAAGAACCACCGTGATTAGGTGGAAGGCCCTATCTCCACATGGAGCCGCCGGGAATACTCTCGGTTTTGGAGCCTGCTTTCGCACTTACAAAATAGCATAATTCCTACCGCCCGTCAACTACTGGTATGTAGCCGTCCGCGGGGACGCGGACGAGGAGCGGAGTCATTTGGTAACCTTCTGGTAACTTTCCGGTAACCTGGCGGTGAACTTTGGCGGGTACCATGGCTGTAGACACTCTACCAGGGTTCACTATGTCAACCTTACCTGCCCGCCGCTTCGGCCTGCTTTTCGCCGCACTCTTCCGCCTCTCGGCCTGCACAACCCAACCCCCGACCTCGCCCGCGTTGCCGACTCTGACCCTCACTCCCCTTCCTTCGCCCACCCCCTCCCCGCCCCCCACCCGCCCCCC
>DAOTXG010000636.1:0-9940 GCA_034435515.1 Anaerolineales bacterium | reverse complement strand
TCGAGCACAATCAAGTCGGGCGTGTCCTCCGCCGCCCGCTGCAGACCCAGCCGCCCGTTCTCGGCCTCGCGCACCCCCCAGCCGTCTTTCTCCAATGTGCGCCGCATCAACTCACGCGTGACCGGGTCGTCTTCCACCACGAGCGCCAGGCCGGGCGCTGCGCCGCCGCGCCGATACTTGCGCAAGAGGCCGGTCAACTGGTCACGGTCAACGGGCTTGGTCAAGTAGTCGGAGGCCCCCAACGCATAACCCATATCCGCCTCGTCCAGGAGCGTCAGCATGATGACAGGGATCTCCGCCAGCTCCGGGTCGGACTTCAACGCCGACAACACCGACCAACCATCCAGGTTCGGCATAATCACGTCGAGCGTAATGACGTCGGGCCGCAGTTCCCGGGCGCGCCGCAGCCCCTCGACGCCGTCGGCCGCCGTCTCCACCCGGAACCCCTCTTTGCCAATGAACCGCCGCATCAAGTCGCGGATTGGCGGCTCGTCGTCAATGACCAGCACCGTCCTGGCGGGAGAGGCAGGCGGAGAGCCAACCCTGACTTCCAGCGCGCCCGCCAGTTTCTCCGCCGGATCTGGAATCTCAGCCGGGAGGCGGATGGTGAACGTCGCGCCCCGGCCCGGCGCGCTTTCGACGGCGATCTCCCCGCCCATCATTTGACAGAAACGCTTGGTCAGCGCCAGCCCCAGCCCCGTGCCGCCATACTTGCGCGAGGTAGACACGTCGGCCTGTGTGAAAGCCTGGAATAATTGGCGGAGCTGCTCCGGCGTCATGCCAATGCCCGTATCACTCACGGAGAAAATAATCGAATCGGCTGGCAGGGGTGCCCCTCTGCGCCCTTGCGCCCACGCGCCCCCGCTTCTCTGCTCCCCCGCTTCACTATTGGCCGCCTCACGCCACACGCTGAGCGTGATCGTCCCGTTCTCCGTGAACTTGCTGGCATTGCTGAGCAAATTAAAAAGCGACTGCCGGATTTTCATCTTATCGGCGCGCATCCAGCCGAGGGGGTCGGCGCACTGGACGACGAGCGTGTTGCCATTCCGGGCGACGAGCGGCTTGATCGTGCTGGCCGTCTCCCGGACGAGGTCGTCGAGGCTGAATTCCTCCAGGTAAAGCGTCATCTTGCCCGCCTCGATCTTCGACAGGTCGAGGATGTCGTTGATCAAATCAAGCAAGTGCTTGCCGGCGGCGTTGATCTTCTCCAGGTCGGGGATGAACTCCGGCTGCTCCAGGTCGGCGGCTTCTTCCTGCAGCATCTCGCTATAGCCGATGATGGCGTTGAGCGGCGTGCGCAGTTCGTGGCTCATGTTCGCCAGGAAAGTGCTCTTGGCCTGGTTGGCGGCTTCGGCGGCTTCCTTCGCCGCTTGCAGCTCCTGCGCCGCCCGCTTGCGCGCCGTGATGTCCCGCCCAAAGACCGAGACTCCCGTCACCTGGCTGCCTTCGCCGCGGATGGGATTGAAGGAAATCTCGACGTCCAGCGACCGGTGGGGCAAAGTGTATTGCTGCTCGACGGTAAAACGCGCGCCGGCCAGGGCGTGGGCATAGAGGTCTATCCACGCCGCGCGCTGGTCGGGCGGCACGTAGTCCGTCGCATCCATCCCCGGCTTGAGTTCGGCCCCGTAGACGCGGGCGAATAACTCCTTGAAGGACGAATTCAGGGTGATGAGCCGACGCTGCGTGTCCACCGACCAGATCGCATCCTCGGTGTTCTCGATCACCGCCGCCAGGTTGGCTTCGCCCTCGCGCAAGTCTTCGGTCATCTCCATCAGCCGCAGGTTCGCGTCGGTCAATTCCAGGTTCAACTGCGCCATCGGGTTGAACAGATTTTCATTCAGGATGGCGCGGGCAAAGAAGATGCTCGAAATCGCCGCGGCCAGGATGTCAATCGGGTACTTCCCCACTTCCGGGGCCAACGTGCTCAACACGCCAATCGGCGGGATGAGGACGCCCAGCCACACGTCGCGCCGCCGCCGGGGCGCAAAATACAGGCAGGCGACGGCGGCCAGGTAAAAACTGAAGATGACCGCAAAACCCGCGTAGCCCACGGGCGTAAAGTCGTACAGGAACAGGCCCTCGAGGGAGACGCCGAGGTAGACGACAGCCTGGCCCCGGTAAATCGCCGCGGCGATAGCCGTCACGAGCAGCAGGCCCAGCGCCAGGTAAGCCTTCATCCAGCCGCGCTTGAGGTAGCCCGTGTGGTAGGCCGCGAAGGCCAGCAGGATGTAGGCGTTCAGCGTCACCCCGACCGCGAGCGAATGAATGAACACCTCCGGGTCGTAGCCGCTCAGCGCGGCCAGGTGCGCCGCCTGATTGGCGCCGCTCCAGGCCACAATCGTCGCCATGTACAGCGCGATGAGGCGGTTCTCCGTCCGGCGCCGGGACTGCCACAGGACCAGGAGCATCATCGCCGCCGATACGATCAGGCCGACGAGGTTCAAGATCATCTCCAGCAAAAAGTGGAATGACAGCGTCATGAGTCTGTGAGCCGACCGGTTTACGACGCGCCGGCCCTGGCGACGACGTCGCGAGCGCGCGCGGCCACCAGGTCGCGCACCTCCTTCAAGAAGGCATCGCGGCGATAGAGAGCCTCCCCCTTCTGGAGGATGCTCTGCACCGAGCCGGTCAGCCGCGCCCGGTCCTCGGCCGTCAGGTCCCGGGCCGTCACCACAATCACGGGGATCGAGCGAAGTTCCTCGCGCTCGTGCCGGCGCAGCCGCGCGATGAACTCGAAGCCGTCCATCTCGGGCATCATCAGGTCCAGCAGGATCAGGTCCGGCCGCGCCTCTTGCAACCGTTCCAACGCCGCGCGCCCGTCCCCGGCGGCGACTGGCCGCCAGCCTTCCTTCTCCAGCAGGCGCATCCACAGATCCCTGACGGAGGCGTCATCTTCCACCACCAGGACGAGGCCCGAGGCTCGGGGAACCAGGCGATAGTGATCCAGGACGGCCACGAGATGTTCACGGTCCACCGGCTTCATCAGGTAATCCGCAGCGCCCAGCGCGTAGCCGAGATTACGGTTATCCACAATCGTCAGCATGATGACCGGGATGTCGGCCAGCTCCGGCTCGGCCTTGAGGATCGTCAGCACGTCCCAGCCATCCATGCCGGGCATCATCACGTCCAGCGTAATGGCGGCCGGGCGCAGCGCGCGCGCACGCTGCAGGCCTTCGGCGCCGTTGGCGGCCGTTTCCACCCGGAAGCCTTCTTTTGAAAGGAAGCGCTTCAACAGGTCACGCGCCGCCGGGTCGTCGTCAATCACCAGCACCAGGCTGCCGTCGGACGCGGGCGACTCGGCCTCGGCGCCCAGATCGGCTGGCGCGCCCGCCGCGCGGGCCGGCAGGCGAATGGTAAACGTCGAGCCCTGGCCGGGTTCGCTCGCCACGGTCACGTCGCCGCCCATCATCTGGCAGAAGCGTTGTGTGATCGCCAGCCCCAGCCCGGCGCCGCCGTATCTGCGCGTGGTGGCCTCGTCTCCCTGGGTGAACGCCCGAAATAAACGGCTCATCTGCTCCGGCGTCATGCCGATGCCGGTATCTTGGATGCTGAAGATGACCCAATCACCCGGCGTTCCTGGCTCCCCCGCTCCACCGCTGGCAGACTCGCGCCCCACGGTCAGCGTCACCGTTCCGTTCTGCGTGAATTTGCCGGCGTTGCTCAGCAGGTTGAACAACGCCTGCCGGACTTTCGTCAGGTCGGCCTGAATCCAGCCGGGGTCGGACAGGAAGCGCACCTCCAGTTTGTTGCCGTTCTTTTCGACGAGGGGGCGAGCGCCGGCCGCCGCTTCGTGCACCAGATGGGTCACCTCGACCGGTTCCAGATAGAGCTCCATCCGGCCCGCCTCAATTTTCGACAGGTCGAGGATGTCGTTAATCAGCGCGACCAGGTGCTTCCCGGCCGCCTGAATCTTTTCCAGGTCGGGGAGATAAGCGGGCTGTCCCTGTTCGGCGGCTTCTTCGTGCAGCATTTCGCTGTAGCCGAGGATGGCGTTGAGCGGCGTGCGCAGCTCGTGGCTCATGTTCGCCAGGAACTGGCTCTTCGCGCGGTTCGCCGCCTCGGCCTCGTCTTTGGTCTGCAGCAGGTCGCCGATGGTCAGGCGGCTGACCTGCACGACCAGGAGGACAAACAGGGCGCCGAACAAAAAGACGACGCCGGCCAGGACCAGGATAAGTTCGCGCAGACCCGCGGCGACCACCGCGACCACCCCCAGGTAGCCGATCAGGAAAAACACCATCAGCGAGGTCAGCACCCGCCAGGCGCGGATATAGCGTGTGCCGGCGATCATCGCCAACACCTGGCGGGCGCCTAGAATGGACAGAAGCATAACGCCTGCGCCGAACAGAATGAGAACGGCGGTGACGGCGTCGCTCATCAGGTCTGCTCCACTGCGCTGGGGCGGCGCACCGAGGCAGCCACCAGTTCGCGCACCTCGGCTAAAAGCGCTTCGCGGCTATACCGGCCCTTTTGAATAATCTTTTCCACGTGGCCGCTGAGCCGCAGCCGGTCTTCCACGGTCAGGTCCTTGGCCGTCACCACCACCACTGGGATCGAGCGCCAGCGTTCGTCCTGCCGCAGTTCTTCGATGAACCCGAACCCGTCCATCTCCGGCATCATCAAGTCGAGCAAGATCAGGCCGGGTGGGTTGGCCGCCACCCGCTCCAGCCCCGCGCGTCCGTTCTCGGCTTCGATCACCAACCACAGGTCTTTCTCCAGCGCGCGCCGCAGCATGTCGCGCGTCGGCGCATCGTCCTCGACGATCAGGATGGGACACGGCGGCTCGGCGCAGCGGTAGCGGTTCAGCACCGCCGCCAGACGCTCACGGTCAATCGGCTTGGTCAGGTAATCGGCCGCGCCGAGCGCATAGCCGAGATTCTTGTTGTCTACGATGGTCAGCATGACGACCGGGATGGCCGCCAGTTCGGGGTCGGCCTTGAGGCTGGCGAGCACCGCCCAGCCGTCCAGGCCGGGCATCATCACGTCGAGCGTAATGACCGCCGGTTTGAGGTCGCGCGCCAGGCGCAGGCCGTCCTCGCCGTTGGCGGCCGTCTCGACGCGGAAACCCTCTTTCACCAGAAAGCGCTGCAGCAGGTCGCGCGCCACAGGCTCGTCGTCAATCACCAGGATAGTGTTGGCTTCCGGCGGCAAAGGCTGTTCCTCGCCGCCAGGCGTCGTCACGCCGGGGAGTCCATCCGGTCGGGTCGCGGGCAACCAGATGGTGAACGTCGAGCCTTTCCCAGGCTCGCTTTGCACGGTCACGTCGCCGCCCATCATGCGGCAAAAGTGGCGCGTGATGGCCAGGCCCAACCCCGTCCCGCCGAACCGGCGGGTGGTCGAAGTGTCGGCCTGCGTGAAAGCCTGGAACAAGCGACCGAGTTGCTCCGGCGTCATGCCGATGCCCGTGTCACTCACGGAGAAAATAATCCAATCACCTGGCAGGGGAGCAGGGGCGTCGGGGGACAGGGGTGCTCCCCTGCTCCCTCGCGAAGCACCCTGAGCGAAGCGAGAGGGCTGCTCCCCCGCTCCGTTGCTGGCCGACTCGCGCCTGACTGTGAGCGTAATCGTCCCGTTCTCGGTAAACTTGCTGGAGTTGCTCAGCAGGTTGAACAGGCACTGCCGGACTTTCGTCAGGTCGGCGCGCAGGGCGCCCAGCCCGGCCTCGGCCCGCACCTCCAGCCGGTTGGCCTTCCGCTCGACCAGCGGGCGAATGGTCGCCTCCACGTCGCGCATCAGCTCGTCCAGGCTGAATTCCTCGATGTAGAGGTCCATCTTCCCGGCCTCGATCTTGGAGAGGTCGAGGATGTCGTTGATGAGGCCGAGCAAGTGCTTGCCCGCCGAGTGAATTTTCTCCAGGTCGGGGATCAGGTTGGTCTGCTCCAGGTCGGCGGCCTCTTCGACCAGCATCTCGCTGTAGCCGATGATGGCGCTCAACGGCGTGCGCAGCTCGTGGCTCATGTTCGCCAGGAACGTGGACTTCGCGCGGCTGGCGGCTTCGGCGGCTTCCTTGGCCTTTTGCAGCTCGGCCTCGGCCCGCTTGCGCTCGACCACCCGGCCCAGCTGCGCGCCGATGTTGCTCATCAATTGCAGCCAGGCCGCGTCGGGTTCCAGCGCCTGCGACGCAAAGAATTCAAGCACCGCGACGACTTCTTTCCCCGCCAGCACCGGGAAACCAAACGCCGCGCGGAGGCCGACGGCCGCGGCGACGCCGGCCCGCTGAAAATTAGCGTCCTGAGAGACGTCGATGATCCACGCCGGTTTCCCGCTGGCCACTATCCGGCCGGGCAGCCCGACCCCCGGCGGAAACCGCGTGGCCTCTGTCGCCCGGCAAAAGGCTGCAAAGCGCGCCGGATCGTTCAGATGCCACAAGGCCGTCGGCGCCAGCTCGCCCTGCCCCTCGTCCGACAGCATGTAAACGTGCCCGACCGGCCAGCGGGTATAAGCGCACATCTGGTCGAGCGCGATTTGCATGGCGGTCTCCACCGTCCGGGCTTCGTTGGCGGCAGCGGCGACTGCTTGCAGCAAGCGCACCTGGGAGACGGCGTCGGCGAGTTCTGCGTTCTTCGCCATCATCGCCTCTGACGACAGGTCGAGCGAGCGCTCCAGCATCGCGCGGTCGACGTCGCTTTGCTCGTAGGCCTCGTCGACCGCCTCGACGAATTTTTTCAGCTCGGCCGGAATAGCCTCCGCCGAGCCAAAATGCCTTTTCAACTGCCGTTGTAACAGTTTGTGCATGCGGTTGCCGTTCAGACCCTAAGGGTCTCGGAGACCCTTAGGGTCTGAACCTGAGACGGCGCCTTACACCTCGGAAAAGGTCGTGATCGTCATCGTCTGGTTGTGCAGTTCGCATTTGGCGTTCGGGGTGAAAGGCGAAATCTCGCCGTAGGAGTAAAAACCGGCGAGCATCGCGCCTTCGCCCAGCACGTCGCGCACCCCCTCCACTTCTTCCTCGATCCGCTGCTTCAAGACGAGCTTGCGCCCGACGCAGCTGATGAGCACGGCCAGGTCGGGCGTGGCCGAGCCGATAGACTGATAGGTGGTCTTCCGGGCCGCGCCGCTCGCGCCATCCACCAGGCGGTCGAAGTTAGCCTTCATGAAGCGTGCGCGCGCGCCTTGCGGCACGTCCCCGGCAAACGTCATGCTTTGCTCGACATCGCTGACGGCCAGGATCGTGCGCACGACCGGCTCGTCGCTGCCCTCCAGCCGCAGGCTGAGGGGAAACAGCAGGCCGCTGGCCGGCAATTCCTTCGCGTGCTCCCCCAGGTAATCCTTGTAAAGTTTCAGCGCCGACTGCCCATCCAACTCGCGCAGGACGTTCGCCTTCGACTTGGTGATGACCCACTCGACGCCGAACGGGTCCCAGCCGCCCATCGAGCCATAGCCGACTTTCAGCCGGTTCCCGTACAAGCCCAGCGCCGCCACGATGCCCGACTCCGGCGGAGCGTCGAAGCACACCAACGTCTGCTCGAAACGCGGGCCATCCCCGGCCAGGCCGCCCGTGATCGCCACGCTGGGAGGCAGGTTCGCGGCCAACCCCTTCACCAACTCGCTCCCGTTGACCTTCAGGCCGTCGGAGATCACGAACACGTGCGCGAGTTCGTGGTGGTCGAGCATCTTCGCCAGCTGTTCGCCGGCCTCGAAACTTCGCTCCATGTCGTCGAGTTTCACCCTGGCGCCTTTGAGCGCGGTGTGCTCGAAGTGGACGGCGGTAACGACCAGTGAATCGTCGGCGACGCTAGTGCCGCAGATTTCGCCGGAGGTCGTGCCGCCCATAATGTGCGCGCCGGGGTAAGCAGTGCGGATCGCCTCGTAGTGCTGCGGGTCCTTCATGATGGCGGTCGCGCCAAACACGAGCACTAACTGGGCCGAGTCGCGCAAAGCGCCGGGGGCGCCCGGTTTCCACCCGCCCGCGGCAGTCCATTTATTTTGCTCAAGTTTCATGGTTTTCCTCCCGGTTGAAGAGTCTCAGGAGATCCAATCTTCTGAGGAGGGAGACACGCCTACGTACCGAATCAGGCCGCACTCCCCAAATTTGGATCTGTTGAGTCTCTGATAGGGCTGCGGACTTTGAAGTCCGCAGCCTTGCTTAACAAGATGTACCCGGCGCAGGCAGTGCTTTTGGGAATCTGCGAATTGACGCAAATTTGCGCGAATGAACCGGACTATGTCCCGGCTGATAGGCGGGTTTATTCTACTCGCATAAGAGTATTGACGCTAGGCGGCAAGCGGCCTTACTAACAAAACCCTAACCCTCTGGGACAGGCAAAATCTCGAAATCGCTGGTGATTTTGACCACTGGCTTGAGCGTGTTGACGACCGAGCAGTACTTGTCTTCGGAGAGCGTGATGGCCCGCGCCAGCTTCGCCGGGTTCACCGCCCCGCGCGCGGTGTAATGCAAGTGAATGGCGGTGAAGGTATACGGCGGGTCCGGGAGCTGCTCCCCCGTGCAGGCGACCATCAGCCCCTCCAGCGGCTCGCGCTGCTTGCCGAGGATCATGACGACGTCGTAAGCCGCGCAGGCCGCCGCCGACAGCAGGAGCAGATCGCTCGGCTTCAGCCCGGCCCATTCCGGCGACTGCTCCGGCCAACTGCCCATGACCAGGGGATGGCCGAAAGAGTCCGCGCCGACCATCAGTTGGCTGTTGACCCATTGGATGGAAACCTGTCCCATTGACTGCCTCACGATGTGTTGATTCGGATTTTCGCGCAGCGGTTCAATCCGCTCAATCCGTTGACAAAACCGCCTTCCGGCTCCACCTCTTCATCCAGGCCAAACACAAGGCCAGCACAATCATGCCCCACACCTGCACGGCGCGCAGGCCCCCGGCCAGGATAAAACTGTCGCCGCGAAAGGCTTCGAGAAACACGCGCGCCGCTGCCGAGAGCGCGACGACGAGCAGGAAGTTGAACCCGGCAAAGGCGCCCTGCCCCCTGCTCCACCGCCAGGCGCCGAGCACCCCGAGCGCTGCCATCAACTCGTAAGCCTGCGAAGGATGGCGATACTCATCCCACAGGTAAATGCTCCAGGGCAGCCGGGCCGGCGCCCCAAAAGCATCGCCGCTCGACAGGTGCGCGAGGGCCAGGGCCGCGCCCATCACCGCCAGCCCCGGCGTCAGCGCGTCGAGCGTTGGGCGCAGAGACAGCCGCCGCCGCGCGCCGTAGACGAGGGCGGCGAGAACTCCGATGAGGAGTCCCTCGACGGGCGAGAGCGTGGCGGGGTTGAGCGAGAGCAGGCTGAGAGGGTCGGAGAGATAGGCGCTGAGATAACGCGCCACGTACACCAGCCGCGCGCCGACGAGTCCGGCGACCAGGCCGGTGAACGCCAGGTTGTAAATCGCCTCGCCGCTCAAATTCAACCGCGCCGCCTCCTTCTCCGCGAGCGAGAGGCCAATCCAGGCACCCACGAGCAGGAAGAGACCGGGGAGCTGGATGGCAAGCGGGCCGAGCTGCAAAATTGGAAACATACAAGCTTTAACGCGAAGAACGCTAAGGAGGCGCGAAGAACGCCAAGAAAATTAAAATCAGCGCTATCACCGTTTTTTCAGCGAAATCAGCGTTCCTCACCGTTTGGCCTGAGCAGTTACGGCGGCTCGTTCAAAAATTCTTCGACTTTCGTCTGCAGCGTCGCCTCGCTCATCGGCCCGCCGACGATGACGGCGCGGATGACGCCCTGGCGGTCAATGAAGAACGTGCTCGGCAGCGCGCGCAGCAGGTAGCGGCGGCTGACCGAACCCTCACGGTCGAGCAGGATGGGGAAGGTCAGGCCCAGCTGCTGCACAAAGGCCTGCGCGTCCGGCAGGCTGTCCTGAAAGGTGCTGTTGACCGCCAGCACTTCCAGCCCGCGCTCGCGATTGGCGGCGTAGACGCGCTGGATCGCCGGCATCTCCGCGCGGCACGGCCCGCACCAGCTGGCCCACAGGTTCAGGATGACGACCTTCCCGCG
>DAOTXG010000635.1:0-3247 GCA_034435515.1 Anaerolineales bacterium | reverse complement strand
ATCATGTTTGGATTATTCACCCCGGGCTTCGGCATCCAGAACAGGATCTGCCTGAACGGCGGCGGCGCGGCCTCCTTCAGCTGCTCGGCCTTCGGCCCGTTTCGGCGGAACGGGGACGTGGCGCTGGGCGACCTCGACGGCGACGGCGCGCTGGATGTCGTGCTGGGCAATTATCTCGAGCCGGTGCAGGTCTTTCTGAATGACGGTTCGGCCCGGTTCACGCCTGCCGCGACTTTAGGCAGCGGGTCGTATACTTACGGGACGGCGCTCGGCGACCTCAACGGCGACGGCGCGCTCGACGTCGTGTTGAGCAACGGCTTCGTCCAGCCCTCTCAAGTCTACCTGAATAACAGCAGCGGCGAGTTCCGGCTGGCGACGACGCTCGGCAGTGGCGGCAGCGCTTACGCGGCGACGCTGGGCGACTTCGACGGCGACGGCGCGCTCGACGTGGCGCTGGGCAATTACCAGCGCGCGAGCGAGGTCTTCCTGAATCGGGTCGTTCAAAGCGCCCGGCTGGCCAATAACCCGCCGCGCCTCACGGTCGTCCGCCCCGGCCCGACGCGCAACGCCAATTTCTTCTCCACGCCGGCCATCCTCGGCAGCCTCACCATCCCGGTGACTTACACCCTCTACGACCCTGAAGGCGACCCGGCCCGCTTCGTGCGCGCTTACTTTTCCATGGATGGCGGCGACAACTGGCGGCTGGCCGTGGCGGCCAGCGGCACGGCGACGACGAACCTGGCCGCTGGCGCGGGCCTGCACTTCGACGGCGTGGACGATCAGGTCGTCGTCCCCAGTTCCACGGCTTACGACACGAGCGTTGGGACGTGGAGTTTCTGGCTGAAAACGAGCCAGGCGCCGGCTGCTTTTGCGTCCGCGTTGATGAGCCGCCACGATAGCGTGGGTTCCTGCAACGGCTTGATGATGGGCCTGCGCTTCGACGGCAGAGCCTTCGTCACGCGCAAGGCCAACTGTGATTTGCTCAACGATATCGTCGGCGCGCGGTCGCTGATGGATGGGCAATGGCATCACCTCGCCTTTGCGTTCTCGCAGGCGAATGGCGGAACGACCGCGCTGTACGTGGATGGAACACTGGAAGCCTCCAGTCCAAACAGCACGGCGTGGAGCTTCAACAACCAGAGCCTGGTCTTTGGGGCCTCGCCCGACGCTTTCTGGAGCAAGTTTCAGGGACAAATGGACGACGTGCGTGTATATAACCGCGCGTTGTCGGCGGAAGAGATCCGGGCCACATGGCGCGGGTCCCTCGCCGGCAACGAGGCCGGACTGGTCGGCTATTGGCGTTTTGACGAGCGCGCGGGGACCACGGCCAATGACCAGACGGCAAACAATAACGACGGCGTGCTGGGCGGCGGGGTCGCCGCCTCGCGCCCGGTCTGGTCCGGCGGGTCGCCGGTCGGCCAGTCGCACCGCTTCAATTGGGATACTTTCCAGAGCGGCTTCTTTGGCCAGAGCGATAACGTCGTCTTCCGCCTCGAGGCCTATCCGAGCTATTTGCCCACAGCCAACGGGGTGCCCGGCCCCTATCAGCGCCCCTATCTCGCCGCGCAGACCTTCCCGTTCCGCGTGCGCGGGACGCAGGTGCGCGTGATGAGCGGGAGCGCCGCGGCGGCGAATGCGCTGGTCTACCGCCTGCCCGCCGGACAAACTGTGGGCGGAGAGTTGATCGCCGACACTGCCGGCGCGCCCTTCCGCACCAACGCGCAGGGCTATCTCCAGGGGCGGGGAGAGATCAGGCTGGGCGACCGCCTCCTGGCGCTGCTGCCGGTGACCTGGACCGAAAGTTACACCCTCTATTACACCAGCGGCGTGGCGCATGCTACCGGCGTCACGGCGACGACTATCTCGCAAGCCGGAGTGCAGACGCTGACGGTGTCCGCCGCCCGCCCGCTCTACCTCTTCAACCTGCTCGCCTCGTTGGAGTGGGACGCGCACAACGATCCGACCTATCTGGACCAACTCACGTTCAACCTCCAGCGCGCCTCGGAATACCTGTACGACTTCTCCAACGGCCAGATGGCGCTGGGCCACGTCCTCGTCGAGCAGAACGCCGACGACTGGGCCTACGCCAATATCGCCATCCACGCCACCAATCGGCTGCGCCCGCTGGCGGCGCAGGGCGGCATCGTCGCGCAGACGGTGACGGACACCCAGCACAGCGCGATCCAATATGCGCCAGGGCAGGTCCACATGGGGGCGGCCTGGAACCGCTACGGCACGCCGGGGGTGAGCATCGACAACGACTGGGCGCTCATCCTGGCGCACGAACTGGGCCACTACCTGCTGTATCACGACGACACCTACCTGGGCCTGGATGCCAACGGTTATCTCAAAGCGGTGAGCAGTTGCAAGGGCAGCGCCATGGGCGACGTGTACAACGACCCGGACGCGACTGAATTCATCTTCGACGAGGCGACCTGGCAGGCGCTGTGCCAGGACACCCTCTCCGAGCAGACGCTGGGGCGGAACGAGTGGGAGACAATGCGCCTGTGGTATCGTTCTCTGGTCACGCCGACGACGCTCAACCCCGGGCCGAGCCTGATGCCGTTCGCCTTCACCACCATCAGCGTCACCGACCCGCTGACGCCGACGAACGCGCTGGCCGACCCGACCTTCTACCTGGACTATGCGGGGGGCGGCGTGAGCTCGACCGAAGCGCGGGCCTACCTGCTGCGGGACAATCAGTACGTGTACGACCTGGGGTCGCCCTTTGGCGGGCAGAACCGGGTGATCGCGCGCGGCGCGCAGCCGGGCGACCGGCTGTGCGTGTTCGACCGCGCGGCGGCGCAATACGGCTGTGAGATAATTGAGAATGAAGATGATCGCCTGCAGCTGGAGCGCGACGTGACGTGGAACCCGCTGGTGCAGCTCACCCCGGTCAACTCGACGACGGTGAACCTCCAGGTGCAGGGCGTCACACTGCCGGTGACGCTGACGGTGCAGGCGCGGCTGTTCCCTGAGTATGGGGCCGGGACCAGCGTCCGCACCCTGGCCAAAGTGGGGAGTATATACAGCGGGACAATCACGACGACGCAGCCGGCGCTGGCCGGGCAGGTGCAGGTGTGGGTGCAGGGCGAGCCGGCGACGGAGACCAACCCCCGCCGGGAGACGATGGTGGCCTACAGCATCAGCGGCAATCCGGGCGCGTATCGGGGCGGCGGTGGCGCGTATCGGGGCGGCGGTGGGGCGTATCGGGGCGGCGGCGGGGCGTATCGGGGCGGCGGCGGGG
>DAOTXG010000634.1:0-3198 GCA_034435515.1 Anaerolineales bacterium | reverse complement strand
CTTCGTGAAGCAGTGGCGCGACGGGCTGGCGGAGGGGCGCTTTGCCTGGCAGCGCAGCGGGCGGCCCGACGATCACGTGGCGGCGTTGGAAGCGATCTTCTACAAGTACCTGGGCAGCGCCCACGCCACCCTCAACCTGAGCACCCTCGTCTTGCCCCAGTGGCTGCCGCAGATCGAAACCCGCGAGCAGGCGGCGCTCTATCTGGGAATGCTCGAAGAGCACGAGCGGATCGTGCGCAACCTGAAGGAGGAGAACGGAGACGAAAACGCCCTGCTGCGCGAATACCGCGACTTTCTCTCGGCCCGCGACCTGCGCGCGTTCTATCGCTTCGCGCAGGGTTACGGCGCGGTGCTGATGAGCCGTATGAACAAGGGCGCTTACGCGCCGCAATTCACGCTGGCCAACCTGGAGGTGTTGATCATGGCCCACAATCCCAAACTCAGCCCCATCTTGCAGAACCCCGGCTTTCAGCGGATCGCGAAAGCCATCCGCCAGAGCACGGTCACGCCGCAATACTTCAAATCCAAAGGCGAGGGCGGCCCCTACGAAGTGCGCTACGGCCTGGGCGCGGAACTGATGCGGCAGGCGGCCTACCCGGACAAGTTCGCACAGGCCCTCGGCAAGTTCCTGCACGCCTATAACCAGGAAACGTCACAAATCGAGGAGCGCTACGACGGCCATCCGCCCGTGCGCCGAATTAAAGTCTCAACCGACGATATTGATCAAGTCGTCGCGCTGATGGACGACTATGATCCGGAAACCGTCGCCAGCCTGCTGGTAGCCTACGGCTACGCCCGCGAGGGCCGCGCCGACGAGCCGCCGGGGCCTCAGCCGGAGGCCGCGCCTGCTGGTGAGGTTGAAGAAGGCGCGGATGACGAGCAGGACGAATAAATCCATTTTCACCAGAAAGGAATCTGTTCCATGGCCAAGCCCGTTTACTCCCTTTCCATCTCCGCCCGCGCCGTGCTCAACCTGCACAGCCTGAACAACGAAGGCGGCGAGGGCAATCAAATCCAGACCCGCATGGTCGAGGTCATCTATTACGATAACGACGGCCGGCCCCGGCGCGAGAGCGTCAACGCCATCAGCGGCGACATGCTCAAGCACGTCCAGGCCGAGCATCTCCATCGGATCGCGGTCGAGCGCGGCCTGCCCCTGTGCGCGCCGTGCCGCAAGTTCGACCCCAACCGAATCAGCGCCGACGACGATTATCTGGAAGCGATTGCAGGCCAGAGCGACGTCGAGGCGGTGAACCAGATGATCGCGCGGTGCGCGGTGGACGACCTGGAGGGCATCCTGGTCACGGCGGACGCAGAAAAGAAACGCTCGGTGCCGCGCAAGAGCGTGGCCGAGTTCGGCTGGGTGGTGGGCGTGCCGGGCGCGGTGACGACCGACTCGTACTTCCACGTCAAGTACGCCAGCGAGCGCAGCGAGGGCGCCGCCGCTGTCGGCAGCGCGGCCAACCTGGGCCAGACGCCTTTCCATCGCCCGGCCAGCAGCGGCGCCTACGCCATCGTATGCAACTTCGAGACGGCGCGCATCGGCTACAACGACATTACGCAGGCTTACCTGCCCGGCGTTGACCGCGCCGCGCGGTACGCGGCTCTGCTGGAAAGCGCGCTGTATTCCTTCGTGCAGATGAACGGCGCGATGCGGAACACCCAACTCCCGCACCTGTCTGCGCTTCACGGCGTGGTCGCCGTCAGCCACGGCGTCGCGCCCGCGCCTACGGTAAGCCCGCTCAACCCGGACTTCGTGAGCGAGGTTCAGCGCACGCAGGCGGCGCTCAACCAACTGCACGGCGGCGAGACGATTGCGGTCTATCCGTTTGCCGACCTGGCCGCGTTTGCGGACGTGATGCGGGACCTGATCCAGACGACCGAGCCGTACACGCTGAAAGTCGGCGCGCCGGCCTGAGAGGAGGCCGTATGTGGCTGATTGTGGAATATCGGCCCAGCACATTCTTTAGCCTGCGGCCGGCCAACGCCACCACCAGCGGCGGCAAGACGCTGGTCACGCCGACGCCGTTCGCGCTCAAGATGGCATTGCTGGACGTGGCCGTTCGTCTCTATGGTCGGGCGCAGGGCGAGACGTGGTTCCCGCACTTGCGGGACCTGGCCGTGGCCGCACAATTGCCGCAGCATCTCACCGTCGTCAACACGTTCATCAAGATCATGCGGCCCCACAAGAGCGGCCCCAAGGATACATTCGGGACAGGCGTCGTAGGCCCGATGGGCAACACGATTGCTTACCGCGAGTTCGTGCAATACGGCGGGGCGCTGTGGCTGGCGTTGGAGACAAAGGGTGATGCGCCGTGGCTGAAGTTGTTGGCTCAGGTCAACTATCTGGGTAAACGCGGCGGGTTCATGCAATTTGCGGGGTGGGAGGAAAGCGAGACCTTGCCCACCAGTTTCACGCGGCTCAACCCGGAGCCGGGCGCGCCGTTCCGCGCCGATGGCCTGTTGCAAGTCCTGGACGATTGCGGCCCAAAGATGACGTTTGCTCACGCCGACATCTACAGCGGCAAGATCATCAACCTGGACAAGCCCAATGGGCGGGTTTTGCAACCCGTTGTTCTTCCCTATCGGCAGGTTCAATCCAGCCGAGGGTTCACGTTATACGAGCGCATTGCCGGGTGATCTATGAGGTTACGCCAGCCAATTCTCGACCGTCAGGCGATCAACGAATTGAAAATGATGGTCGGCGGAGAGGAGGATCAGGTTATGCAAACGGGCCACGGCGGCAATCTGAGCATCGGTAGGTGGGATGGGACGGCCTTTGGATTTTTGTTCTGCCTGAATGCGTCCGAATTCTTCGGCGGCCGCTTCGTCATACGGCCAGATCACAATGTCGGCCATGACAGCGCGCAGGGCCTGCAAGTTATCGTCCCGGCGCTGGCTGGCATACGCCGCATAGAACAGCTCGCCCAGCACGGTCATCGAGATGCCAAACGTCGCGCCCGTCGCGGCCGCTGCTTCAAGGCGCTGGCGCAGGGCTTCCGACCCGCCCAGCAAGGGCGTCACATGATTGGTATCCAGCAAGTAATCAGGCATTGGCTTCTAAGTCCAGCGTTCGCATCTGGGCAATATCGGCCAATAACTGGTTCAGTTCGTCGGTCATGAACTTGAATGCTCCAACATGGCGCAGGAGGGCCTGCGCCGAGCCGCGCGCCGGGCGCGAGGCGCTGGAACTGTGAT
>DAOTXG010000633.1:0-9816 GCA_034435515.1 Anaerolineales bacterium | reverse complement strand
GGCCAACGGCATCCATATGAACATTATCCGTTCGCCTTCCGGCCTCCACCATGATGTCCGTCATGTCCTCCACGAAAATCGGCTGAATCCCATAGTCGCCTTTGCCAGGCACGCCGAAGACTGGGAAGCGGCGGAGGATCCACGCGATGTTATTGATCAGCACGTCCTCCGTGCTGTAGATCACCGTCGGGCAAATGATCGCATAGGACAACTTCGACTGCTGAATAAACTCCTCCAGCAACCCTTTGCCGCGATAGTACGGCAGGCGCGACTGCGAGTCCGCGTTGGCGATGCTGACATGTACAATACGCGGTACACCCGCCTCTTCCGCCGCGCGAATCAGCGTCTTCGTATTCTCGACCGCCTGAGCGAAACTCGTCGCGCCGTGCGGGAAGCGCACCCAGTACGTGTTGTACAGCACTGCCGCGCCGCGCAAACTCTTGACCAGTTCATCTGGTCTGTCGAAGTTGAACGGCATGGCGGCCACCCGACCGCCAAACGGGTTTGGACGATCCAGGTGGCCAGTCAGCGTCTTAACGGTAATGCCGCTCGCCAGCAGGCGGCGCGTGAGATACCGGCCAGTGTACCCGAACGCCCCTGTCACCACATGGAAGCCGGAGTCGCTCATTTCACCAACTCAAACTCAAAACTCTTACTCCCCACTCTAACTCCCTACTCTAACTCCCTACTCTAACCACCACCGCCGCCGCCGTGTCGCCCGCCGCGCAACCGGTGAACAACCCATAACCGCCGCCCAGCAGCACCAGCTCTTCGATCAACTCGATGACCAACCGCATCCCGGTCGGTCCCTGCGGGTGGCCCCACACCAGCGACGAACCGTAGTTATTCATCGCCTCTTTCTTCACGCCCATCTCGCGCGCAAAGTAAATATCGTTCACCGCGAAGGGGTTGTGCGTCTTGATGGCTTTCATGTCGCCGATGTCCAGGCCCGCGAGTTCCAGCGCGCGCCGGGAAGCCGGGACGTTCGCCGCCGGCATGAAGCCTTTCTTCGCCCGGCCCTGCGCGAAACTGACCACCTGCACTTCGATCTGCGGATCGCGGCTCAACTCGGCGGCCCGTTCCTTCGTCGTCACGATCATCCCCGCATTGCCATCGGCCGGGTACGTTTGCGCGCCGTAGGTGACCGTGCCATTCGGCAGAACCGGCTTGAGTTTCGCCAACCCCCCGGCGGTCGTCGGGAATATGCCCTCGTCGTCCCCCACCGTGGCCATCACCTTTTTGCCGGACGGGTTCACTTCCACTGGCGTGACCATGTACCGTTTGTGAAAGGCCGCGTCGTCTTTCAGCGCGTCCTGATATTGCCCGTAACGCATCAGCATCACTTCGTGCTGCTCCTGCGTCGTGATCTCTTCCTCGCGCGCCACGTTCTCGGCGGTCTCGATCATCGCGTTGCGCGCAAAGGGGTCGTGATTGAAGTTGTCCCAGACCCAATCTTCGGCGTCCGGCTTGCCGCCGGGGCCCAGCGGGTTGGGATAGACGACGTGCGGGCTGTTGGAAGTGCGGTCGGCGGTGACGCAGAGGATCGTGGCGCGCGAGGCGTGTTCCGCTTCGACCTGATACGCCGCGCCGCCGATCACCCGCGCCGAAGTCGCGCAAGCCTGATTGATCGTCGGCCCGGTAATGCCCTCGGCCCCGATCAACCCTGCCAGCCACGGCGCGCCGTAAAATGAGTTTTTCGCCAGGACTGTCAGGCCCAGGTGAAGCGCGTCAAAGGCCGAGGGCGGCAGGTTCCGTTCGGCCAACGCGCGCTTAATCACCTCCGCCGCAAAGAGAATCGGGTGCAGGCTGGCGAAATTCCCCTGCCATTTCACAAACGGCGTGCACCAGTAGCCGCCGTAGGGGATAAACACGTTGCGGAATGCCATGATACCTCCTCACGTATTACGTATTACGTATTACGTAATCACGCTCCGACCGTCAGTCCTCCATCCACCCAAATCACCTGGCCGGTGATGTAACTGGCCTCGTCGCTGGCGAGGAAGACGTGCACGGCGGCGATTTCGTCCGGCTCGGCCAGGCGCTTGAGCGGGATGCGCTCGATCAGGTGCGCCATGACGCCCTCGGGGATGGCGGCAGTCATGCGCGTCTTCACCCCGCCGGGCGCGACGCAGTTCACGGCGATGTTGAACCGCGCCCATTCGAGCGCGAGCGTCTTGGTCAGGCCAATGACGCCCGCCTTCGAGGCCGAGTAATTCGCCTGCCCGATGTTGCCCTGCGCGCCGACCGAGGCCGTGTTCACGATGCGCCCATATTTCTGCTTCATCATCGGCACGGCGGCGAGCTGCGAAACCAGCCAGGTGCCTTTGAGATTGACGCTCAGCACGGCCTCCCACTGCTCGTCGCTCATCATCTTCACCTCGCCGTCCTTGAGGCGCACGGTCAGCGCGTCGCGGGTGATGCCGGCGTTGTTGACGAGGATGTCCAGCCGCCCGAATTGCCCGGTAGCCGCGTCCACCATCTTCTGCGCGTCAGCCCGTTCGGCGACGCTGCCTAGGACGGCGACTGCCTTGCCGCCGCCGTCCGTAATAAGTTGAACGGTCTCGTTCGCCCCGGCCTCGTCCATATCCGAGGCGACGACTGCCGCGCCCTCCTGGGCGAACCGAAGCGCCGTCGCCCGCCCGATGCCCCCGCCCGCGCCTGTAATTAACGCAACCTTTTCTCGCAGCCTCATATTTGCCTCCGCTTCATCATCAGCGTCCACTTCCCCTCAATCACCGCCTTGTCTTCCTGATTGACGACGCGCGTTTCGAAGATGACGATCCCTCGATCCGGCCTGGACGTTTCCTTTTTCTCCGCCACCCGGAGTTCAAGGTGGACGGTGTCCCCGAACTTCACCGCGCCTTTATACTGGATGACCTGCTCCATCAGCGCGATGGTCGTGCCCTCGAACACGCCGGTCCAGTTCGCCATGCCGGTCGCCATGGCCGCGATCAGCATCCCGTGCGCGATGCGCCCGCCGAACGGCGTCGTCTTCCCAAATTCCTCGTCGGTGTGCAGGGGATTGAAATCCCCGGACAGCCCGGCGAACGCGACCACGTCGGCCTCGGTCACCGTGCGCGCCTGCGAGACAAACGTATCGCCGGGATTGAACTGCTCGAAGGTTAAACCACGCGATGAGTTACTCATAGGCACAGCTCTGTTTCCTCCGCGCTTAATGTGTTTCAAGGAGGTCAAGCCAATCTGTCAACGAATGAGTCAACGAATAAACGAATTCCTTGGCGCGCTGAAACTCATTCGTTTATTCGTTGGGT
Source organism: Anaerolineales bacterium (assembly GCA_034435515.1). GTDB lineage: Bacteria > Chloroflexota > Anaerolineae > Anaerolineales > UBA6663 > DATDRS01. The sequence goes on along the minus strand of DAOTXG010000633.1, from coordinate 6,544 downwards.
ATTCGTTGACAGAGCACCTTGAAATCAATCAAGAGCGGTTTCCTCAACAGGCAACAAATTACGGAACACGCAATACGTAATACGCAATACGTAATACGTCACCCCGCCAATTCCTTCGCAATCACGTTCTTCAATATCTCGCTCGTTCCGCCGCCGTAGAGCAAGAAGCGCGCGTCGCGGAAGTAGCGCTGCGCGTCGTACTCCATCGCAAAACCATAACTGCCGAAGATGCGGGTGCACTCGTCGGCGGCTTTGTTCGCCATCTCGGTCGCGAAGAGTTTGGCCATCGCGGCCAGTTTCACGTCTGGCTTGCCTTGCTCAATTTGCCACGCCGCGCGATAGACCAGGCCGCGCGCCGCCTCCAGCTGCGTGCCCATCTCGGCGATCTTGTGCGCGATGGCCTGATACGCTCCAATCGGCTTGCCGAACTGGACCCGCTCGCGCGAATACTGGAGGCTGGCCTCCAACGCCGCCTGCGCCAATCCGAGCGCCAGCGCGCCCGTCATCGCGCGGATATCCCCCAGGATCGCGCCCAGGTTTTTGAAGCCGGTTCCCTGCTGCCCCAATAGGTTCTCGGCCGGGACGCGCACATTCTCCAGGATCAACTCCGAAGTCTCCGAGGCGCGCACGCCCAGCTTCTCAATGCGTCTCCCGACAGCCAGCCCCGGCGTCCCCTTCTCGACCAGGAACATATCAATGCCCTTGAACCCCGCGTCGGGGTCGGTCTTGGCGGCCACGGTGAAAAAGTCGGCCACCGTCGCCGAGGTGATCCACATCTTGCGCCCGTTGAGCATCCACGCCTCGCCGTCGCGCACCGCGCGGGTGGTGATGCCGCCGAGGTCGGAGCCGAAGTCCGGCTCGGTCATCGCAATTGCGCCAATCTTCTCGCCGCGCAGCGCCGGGCTGAGCAGGCGGGCCTTGTGATCGTCCGCGCCGAAACGATAGACGAAGTCCGTGCCCATCAGGCACTGCATCGAAACCGCCGCCGCCAGCGAAAGCGAGCCGCGCGCGACCTCTTCGGCCATGAGGCAGAAGGTCGTGAAGCCTGCGCCCGCCCCGCCGATGGATTCAGGATAACGCAGGCCAAAGTATCCCAGTTCGCCGCAGCGCCGGAACAACGCCAGCGGGAACTCGCCGCGCTCGTCCAGTTGAGCGGCGACCGGCGCGACCTCCTTCTCGACAAAATCGCGGACGGATCTCCGAAACAATTCCTGCTCGTCGCTAAAAGAAAAATCCATATGGGTCATTCCGCCGGTTTCTTCTCGGCCAGGTGAATGAGCACCCCAAACGCATCTTTCGGATGGACAAACGCCTCACGCCAGTACTGCCCCTCGAACGTCACGCCGGGTTGGTAGGTGTGCCGGTAGGCGATGCGCCCGCCGCGCCGTTCGAGCTCGGCAATGGCCGCGTCGAGGTCTTCGACCTCAAAAGTGACGTGATGTACCCCAGGCCCGCCGTTCCTCTGGATGAATTTCGCCACCGGGCTGTCCTCGCGTGTGGCGTAGAGCAGTTCCATCTTGCTCTCGCCGATGTCAAACGGACGGTAGCGAATGCCCATGTCTTCGATGTCCTCTTCGGGATGGAACCTGGCCCCGAACCACTGCTCGAAAAACGCCTGTGCTTTGTCCAGGTCCTCGACCGCCAGCGCCACGCGCTCAAGGCGCTTGATGTAATCCACTGACTGCCTCCGTAATCCGTGACATAAACCTTCAGTGGGAGCGGTTTGCAACCGCGACCCTCGCGGCTACAAGCCGCTCCCACGCCAATCCCCTGAAAACTCTTGAGTGCACGCTGTAATCCCTGTGACTTGACCGCTCCTTACCATTACGTGACCTTCCGGCCGCGTGGAATCGCCCGCCGTCGTCTTCGTCTCCGGCTGCGCTGCCGTGTAATAAGCCTGGCCGGCGCAAGCCCGACAAAGAATGCACCCGCCCTGAATGACCTCGCGCTGGTTGATAATTTCCTCCTGGCAGGCCTGGCACACTGTACGCCGATCTGCCTCGCCCACGATGGCCTCCACGGTAGATCGCAGTTTCACCCATTGCCACGAAAGCAAAAGGCGCTCCGGCATATTCCAGTAGCCGACGAGATAGGCTTCCCACTGATGGCGGGCCTCCGGCGCATACTCGCTGGCTAACTCGCGCGCCTCGCGGGAGGGAGCAATCCGCACCGCCTGGCCGGTGTCGGTGTCTACGAAAGTCGCCGCCGCTTTTCCAAAATCCTCCACGCGCAGCGTCCGCCGGCCCACCCTGCAGCCCGTCGCCACCGCTATGCCGTCTGTAAAGCAGCCATCGGTCTCGACAATGGTCAACAGACGCTTACGCGCAGCGTTCTGCGGCAGGGCCAGACCCAGCAGTCGCCCTCCCAACATCCCCATGCGCACCCCCAGCACCTGGCGCGGACATAGGTGATGGTGAAGCGCCGCGCTGGCGGCGAGGAATTCGTCGAGTGAGTTCATGATTTTCCTGCTCCTGCGGAGGCTTGCGACAGCACCGCCGAGGCCGGCAATAAGTCTGCCGGCGACCGTACGCTGGGGTTGGGCTGCGAGGTGAACGCATAGCCCAGAAGCCATAACGCGCTCAGGCTTACCAGCGCCTGCGTGCTCAGTTGCGGCACGTAACCACCTGCCGCCAGCAGCAGCGCCGCCCAGGCTGCGGCGTTCCCCTGGCGCACGCCTGCGATGACCACCATGCTCCCCAGCCACAGGCTCACGGCGTACAACGGCCAGGGGAGATACAATGTCAGCCCGGTTGACCAGATAGCGATAATGGCCGTCATCGCCGGATTGGCGAGATGCGCGACCACGAAGGCCAGCGCCGGGATCAAGGCGAGCGATTTGTGGCGCCAGCCGGCCGCCGGCCCCACGGCCCAATATAGCGCGATTGGACTGAGGACGGCCAACAGTTCGCCCAGATTAAACAAAGTCCCCGTGAACGGCGGCGGGCCGGGCCAACGCAAAGCAGTATAGAGGGCCGGGAGCGCCTGATAGATTCCTCCGACGAAGGATGCCAGCCCCGCAACTAGCCACGCGATTTTCTTTTTGAGGTCCGCCGCACTGTGCCCAACCTGCCAGCCCATCATCCCCACTGCAGCCATCAACAGCAGTTGATACCCGGCAACCCACCCGCTGCCGGGCGCGATGAAAATAGAACCCAAGCCGAAGGCGGTCAGGCTCAAGAGGAGGAGCGGCAGCCCAACTGCGCGCTGTGTTCGCCAGGACTGCGCTGCAATCCATAGGATGGCTATAAACGCCAGCAAGCCAGTTACGGTGAAAGCCCATTGACCGATAAAGGTGAGGGCCTGATAGACAGCAATCACTGGCGGCGACTTGGGCATGAAGATCGCCGAGCGCGTGAAGGTGCGCGTGATCAGCCAGTCCGCCAGGGCGGCGAGGGCCAGCCAGCGAAAAAAGAGCGGCAGCGGTTTCATGGCTTGCGAGTCAGGAGCGAGAGCGCGAACACGCCCGCAGCCAGGCCCAGGATCGCCAGCATCACGAGGAGCATCGGGCCAAAGACAAACGCCAGGCCCAGCCACTCGGACGGCGCGGGTGCGGGTTGAGCCGGTTTCGCTGCCGGGGCCGCGCTTCCCAACTGCAGCGATATCCACTGTGAGGTGGATTTCTGTCCATTGCGCTCCTCGTTCGCGCCATCCCACGCCGCAAAAGCCAGCGAATAGACCTTGCCCGGCGCGAACTTCACGTCTTCCGCTTCCTGGGAAGTCAACTCGCGGCTGAAGATCACGCGCCATTTGCCGTCGGCCCACTCGCCAAAACCCTGCACATTCTGCCCCTCAGCCGCCTGGGAGGTCAACGAACCAAAACCGCCCGCGATCAAGTCCTCGACCGGGGAGGGACGCGCCGCGCTCGCAAACAGGTTGCCCGAAGCCAGCGCCGGGAGATAATTGGCGTCGAGATACGCGCTGGGACCGGCGGCCAGGCCCGCCGCCGGATCGGCGAACGGGTAGATGTCTACGTACATGTTGGAGTAAAGCGACTCCATGTCCTGCCGCGCGGCGAGGTCGGCCTGCCAGTCGGCCTTCCAGTGCCAGATATTCACGTCCCCGCCTGGCTGGCCCATACAAAAGAACGGTTGTCCCTCGACCAGCGGAAATTGCACGGCCACCGCGTCACGGAAATCCTGCACACGCACCATGGAGTCATTCTTCGCGTCGTCGGCCCATTCGACCAGGAGCGCGAGCTGCGCTTCGTTGTACAAAGCCCGCGCTGTGAGGGACTTGATCCTGGTCGCAAGGAGCATGGGTTTTGTGGCGTTCTGCGCGCTCAACGGCACTTCGACGGCTGTGGCCTTCTGCCAGAGATCGGAGACCGGATCCGTGGCCGGCAGAGCGCCTGAGATTTGAGCAGCGGTGAGCGTGATCCCCTGCGAACTGGCCAGAGGCACTTTGAAGAGGGTCAGCGCCGCTGCCGCCGCCAGAATCAAACCAAGTGAGAGGAGATTGCGTCGGTTCATAGGCTTGCTCCGTAGGGCGTATCGCGTATTTCGTAGACCGACAGAACACGCAACATCGCGAAGCATCCCTTTGGGACGGAATACGTCTATTCTGCTATCGGGCATACCTCGCACGACATTTCGACCGGGAGCGGCGTGGGCTGACTGTCTCCCAACGGCCTCGGTTCCAGTTTCGCGCCCAACCGCCGGGCGTCGGCCTGCACGAACTCGGCGGCAAAACGAGCCAGCGCCACATACGGCCCCTCCGCCGCCGAGCGGGACAAAGCCTCGGCGAACAGATCTATCCACTTGCCTAAGTGATCTTGCAGAAACTTGCCCTGAGCGTCGGCGCAGATGCCGACGGCTTCCACAAATTCGTTTTGAGCGGCGTAGACTTCCTTCAACGCCAGAACGTGCATAAACTCCAATTCGGCGGCGAGGTGATCAGGCCGTTCGCGCACCGGGCCGCCCATGCTGAACCCGAACGCCCGGTAGAAACCGGCAATGTCGGCCAGTTCCTGGCTTTGATGGAATTCGTGTGGCAGGCCGATCTCGGTTTCGTAGCACAGCGAGCCAGTCAGGCCAAAAGCACGGCGATGCTCCGTTTGCAGCGCAGGCAAATCCCAAATCCTCGCAACCCCCCGAAGCGTAGCGAAGGGGGCAAATTCCAAATCCCAACTTTGAAGCACGTCCAGCTTGAGGAGGATATCCATCAGCAAAGGCGCATCCTCAAGCCAGTTCTCGGTCGGATAAAGAAAAGCATCGGCGAGAAAGCGATAGACCTGCGCGCGGTGGAAGGCAACGTCTGTGTTCACGGGCCAATCTCCAATCTCTAATCTCCAATGACCGCTTACCAATGACTAAATCGAGTTCAACCTCTCCGCCGGCCGCTCGTGGATCGGCTCCACCACCGTCAGGCGGGCAACCTCGCGGTTTTGACTGTCGAAGCCGATCACCGTGTCGTTGTACATCTTCCAGGGTTGGCCGTTGACTTCGGTCTCCAGCACCAGCGGGCCTTCCTCGATTTCGTAGCGGAAGATCATGCGCTGCGTGGTGCGGAAGAGTTGCAGAACGGCCAGCAGTTCCCGTGAGGGCGCAGCGTAGCGGGTGATGGCTTCGTCCACGCCCGGGCCGAACATCTGCCGCAGGTAAGCGCGTGGGGCCCAGCGCGGCGGGATGTAGTAGATGTTCGGCTCGGTGCCAAACTGTGGATACAACGGCAGGGCGACCCTCTCCATCTTGATCAAGAAGTACAAGGGATGCTTCGGATTCTCCACCCACGATCCATCCTCGGCGATGTCCACCAGGCCGTTCAGGCGGATCTTGCCGGGGCAGACCGCCATGCACCGCGTTTCCATCGGTGCGCCGTCGCTGAGCGGGTCTTTGCCTTCCACGCGCGGATAGCAGGCGACGCATTTCTCGCTGGTGCGCGTCGTGCCGCGATACATGGATTTCTTGTACGGGCATTGTTCCACACACTTGCGATAGCCGCGACAGCGGGCCTGGTCAATGAGCACGATGCCGTCTTCGGGGCGCTTGTAGATGGCTTTGCGCGGGCAGGCGGCGGCGCAGGCCGGATAGGTGCAGTGGTTGCACAGGCGCTGGAGGTAGAAGAACCAGGTCTGGTGCTCGGGCAGCGAGGCCCCCTCCAGACTGATGCCCAGGGGGTTGCCTCGGTAAGCGGTAGACGTGTCTTCGTAGAAGAGAGGCGCGCGCCACTCGGTGTCTGGCGGAAGATAGCCGAGGGCCTGTTGGTCGGCGCCGGCGGCTTCAGTGATGGTCATTCCGGTGTACCTGCCGTACGGCGCAGCCTCGCCGGCATTTGTGGCATCCCACTCCGCCTTCTTCCCGGCCGCCTGGTGGGCCTCGTCGAGCATTTGCAGGATCTTGATGTCCCAGTGCTGGGGATAGCCGCCGTAGGGCTTGGTTTCGACGTTGTTCCACCACATGTATTCCTGACCTTTGGAGAACGTCCAGGTGGCCTTGCAGGTGCCCGAGCACGTCTGGCAGCCGATACAGCGGTTGATATTGAAGACGGCGACAAACTGCTTTTGTGGATGTGCCTCTTCAAAGACGTAGGCCATTTTGCGGCCGAG
>DAOTXG010000632.1:0-7967 GCA_034435515.1 Anaerolineales bacterium | reverse complement strand
CGCGCTCCAGTCGTTAAGCAGAACCAGCCCAAAAATGTGTTCCCGCGCTTCCCGCGCCGGGATGGGAGTCCCCAAGGCATTGCCCGGCCCGATGAAGAAACCCATTTCCAGCTCGAAATCCAGTTCACGCGTGGCCTCAAAGACCGGCTGGGGCGAGTCGGGCGGTTTGATCTGCCCGCGCGGCCGGATCACGTCTACGCCAGAGACCACAATAGAACTCGCGCGCCCGTGATAGCCGACGGGCAGGTGTTTCCAGTTGGGCAGGAGGGGGTGGTTGGGGTCGCGGAACATTTTGCCGACGTTGGCGGCGTGATGTTCTGAGGCGTAGAAATCGCTGTAATCGCCGATGCGCGCCGGGCGGAGCATCTCGACCTGGGCTTGCGGGATGAGCGCGGCCGCGCGCAGGTCGGCGTCGTCGCGCAGCGCGGCGGCGCGCCGGTCGTCGGCGAGCAGTTCGGTAATCCGGGCGCGGGCTTCCGACCACGCCGCGCGGCCCAGCGCCATGAAGTCGTTGAGCGAATCACGGGCGAAGATGTTTTCGCCGCCGAGCGAGGTCCCGGCGAAATGTCCCACCGTGTGCAGCGCGGCGAGGTCGAGCACCATCGCGCCGATGGCGACGCCCACGCGCGGCCTTTCCCCCTGGCGCCGGAACACGCCATAGGGGAGATTTTGCAGCGGGAAGTCGGAGTCAGGAGGGATGGGGAGCCAGGAGGAAAGTTTAGCAGGCATAGCGATGAGGCGGAGCGTAGGGGTAACCCTTGCGGTTACCCTTTCTTCGCAGGAGACGTTCCACCGGAACGTCTCTACCCCTTTCAAATTGTAATCCTTTTTGGGCGGATCAGGCAGCATGCTCTTCTTTGCGGGAGATGTTCCACCGGAACGTCTCTACCCCTTTCAAGCGGACTTTTTCGACCACCAATGTCGCCATTGACATCCATCAGGCAATTTCGGGAATAACTTCACGCTGAATTTTCTTCGGCCTGGCTTATGCTTGACAGTGACAGGCGCACGTTGGAATGGAAAAGTGACCGAACTCCTTGAATTTAGCGTGAGCGCCTCGCCCAACCCGTTCGTCTTCTTCGTCTACGGCCTCGCGTTCTTCTGCATGGGGCTGGCGATTCTGCTGGAGTGGGAGCGCGGTTCGGACGAGCGGCTGCGCCACGCCCTGCGCCCGCTGGCTGCTTTTGGCCTGATACACGGCCTCCACGAGTGGCTGGAGATGTTCCAGGGCTTGAGTCTGCTCCCAGGCGACCCGCTGGTCTGGGAAGCCTTTCGGCTCGCGCTCCTCTCCTTTTCGTTTCTCTCGCTGGCCGCTTTCGGTTCCTCGCTGCTGTCGCCCTCCGAGCAGTTCCGCCGTCTCAGCCTCACCGTCCCGCTTTTGCAGGTGACGATCTGGGGCCTGGGGCTATTCACCCTGCGCGGTCATTTCTCGTTGAGCAACGGCCTGTGGGAGGCGGGGCACGTGTGGACGCGCTACGTGCTTGCCATCCCCGCCGCGCTCCTCGCCTCCGCCGGGTTGGTCGCGCAACAGCGCGCCTTTCGCAAGGCGGGGCTGGTGCGTTTTGGGCGTGACAGCCTGTGGGCGGCGGTGGCTTTTGCCTGGTATGGTCTGGTCGGGCAGACGTTTGTCCAGCCCAGCCCGCTGCCGCCGTCCCACGTATTCAATGAGGCGCTGTTCCTACGGTTGTTTGGCTTTCCGATCCAGTGGGTGCGCGCCGCCGCGGCCGTCGTCGCCGCGATTTTCGTGATCCGCTTTTTGCGGGCCTTTGAGGTGGAGAGCCAGCGCCGGATTGCGGAACTCCAGGCGGCCCGGCTCGAAGAGGCCGAGCGGCGCGAAACGCTGCGGGGTGAATTGCTGCGCCGCGTGGTCGCGGCGCAGGAGGCCGAGCGCCAGCGCATCGCCCGCGAACTGCACGACGCGACCGGGCAGGCGCTGACCGCGCTGGGGCTGGGCCTGCGCGGCGCGGCTAACGCGCTCAAGCAGAACGCCGATCAGGCCGCGCAGCAGTTGCGGCATCTGGAGAACCTCACCGCCGACACCCTGGACGAACTGCGCCATTTGATCGCCGACCTGCGCCCTTCGCACCTGGACGACCTGGGCCTCGGCGCGGCAGTCCGCTGGTATGCCAAAGAGCTGCAAACCCGCGCGGGGTTGGAAGTCTCCGTCGAGGTCGTCGGCGAGCACCAGCCGCTGACTCCGGCGGTGAACATTGCGCTGTTTCGGGTGACGCAGGAAGCGTTGACGAACGTGATCAAGCACAGCGCCGCGCGCCAGGCCTGGGTGCGCCTGAGTTACGACCGGCGCGAAGTCCGTTTGTTGGTGCAGGACGACGGCTGCGGCTTTAACACCGCGCTGCCCTTTGCGTCGTCGCGTTCGCCGTGGGGCCTGCTGGGTATGCAGGAGCGGGCTGCGCTGCTCGGCGGGAGTTTTCGAGTGCAGTCCGCGCCGGGACAGGGGACGCAGGTGGAGGTCGTGATTCCGTATCCGAAGATGGAGGGCGCATGATTCGTTTATTGCTGGTGGACGACCACGCGATTGTGCGTTCCGGGCTGAGGACGCTGCTGAAGGCTGAAGCCGACATCGAGATCGTCGGCGAGGCAGGCACGGCGCGGGAAGCGCTGGAGCTGGTCGGGCAGGCGCGGCCGGAGGTGGTCTTGATGGATATTGGCCTGCCGGATCAATCCGGAATTGAGGCCACGCGGGCGGTCAAGCGCGAATGGCCGCGGGTCGCCGTCGTCGCGCTGACCATCCACGAGGATGAGGAGTACTTTTTCCAGATGCTCCAGGCGGGGGCGAGCGGCTACGTTCCCAAGCGGGCCGCGCCCGAAGAGTTGATCACCGCCGTGCGCACGGCGGCGGCGGGCGAAATCTATTTGTATCCTTCGCTGGCCAAATTGCTCGTGCGCGACTATCTGCACGGCGCTCGCGAGGCCGCCGCGCCCGACGCCCTGGGCGCGCTCACCGAACGCGAGCGGGAAGTGTTGGCTTACCTGGCCGACGGGGCGAGCAATCAAGAGATCGCGGAGGCGCTGTTCATCAGCCCGAAGACGGTGGCCCGTCACCGCGAGAATCTTATGCGCAAGCTCAACCTGCATTCACGGGCCGATCTGGTCAAGTACGCCATCCGAAAAGGGATCATTCAGGCTTGAGTTTGGGTCAACGGATGGAACGGATTGAACGGATGAGATTTGCCTGAGCTGTTCCACGCGAAGCGGTTGACAAACACGCGGCGGCCCGGCGGTGAAAGCGCCGGGCCGTTTTCTTTGGCCGTCGCCAGGCTGCCAGTGGGGGAAATACCCCATTCACCTAACCTTGCGGTGGGGTGAATCCCCCATCTCCATCTCTCGGGATGGGGGAGGCGCCGCAAGTAAAAATTGGACGCTCGCCCGATTTACAACCCCGGCGCAAAAGCCTAGAGTGTAAGTGCTCACGGAAGGAGGTCGTCATGGACGCCTGGCTGATACTCTTGACTCTGTTGTTCTTGAGACTGCTCATTCCCTTTGGATTGTTGCTGGCGTTGGGCACGCTGATCGAGCGTGGCAGCGGCAACCCCATGCCGCCGGCGCCCCTGGGGCGGATGTGACCGAGCCGCTGTTCACCCTGCTCACGGTTCTCGCCGGCCTGCTGCTGCGGCTGGGCCTGCCGCTGGGCGTTACGGCGTTGATCGTCTGGCTGCTGCGCAAACTGGATGCCCGCTGGCAGGCGGAGGCGCGCCAACAGGCGGGTCCCGCGCTTGCGACAGCGCCAGCGGTTCCGTGCTGGATAGCGCGCCACTGCCCAGAGGCGCTGCGCGCCCGCTGTCCGGCTTATGCCCGGCCTGATGTGCCGTGCTGGCAAGTGTTCCGTGATGCGCAGGGTCGTTTGAAGCCTATATGCCTGGGCTGTGAAGTTTTCCGGCAGGCCCCGGCCCCGGCGTTGACGCAAAGCGTGCTCAAGACCTTCGGGGTCTCTGAGACCCCGAAGGTCTGTCGAGGCGAACCGACGTAAATCAAAGCGGAAACTTCTCGAAAGGGTCTCTGCGAGGAGAGGCTGACATGCGACGATTAACTTTTCAATTTTCTATCGGACTGATCTTCGCCTTGCCGCTGGCTTTACTGACCTTTGCCTTCGCGCAGGCGAATTCGGCCTGGGAAGCCGGCGACCCTCAGCCGCCGGACTGCCAGGAATGTCACGCGGAGTTTCAGAGCGCGTGGGTTGTGGGGGCGCACGGCCAGGCGGCGAGCGAGCCGGTCTTCAAGTCCACGTGGGACGAACTCGGTCAGCCCAGAGAATGTCTGACGTGCCACACCACCGGTTACGACCCGACGACCGGAACGTATCAGGCGGAAGGCGTTGCCTGCACGGCCTGCCACGAGCCGGTCAACGCGAACCATCCCTTGTCTCCGGCCCCGATGAGCCGGGGGGCGAGCCTGTGCGGTCAATGTCACACAGACACTTACTTCGAATGGCAGACGAGCAAGCACGGGCGGAGCGACCTGACGTGTGTGAGCTGCCACGACCCACACACGACGTCCCTGCGCGCCGACGACACCTCGGCGCTGTGCGCCTTGTGCCACGGGACGCGGGTGAGGACCTTCGCGCACTCCAACCACGCGACGCAGGGCCTGACCTGCATCGACTGCCATATCGGGGACGCCGACGGCAACAGCGGCATCATGGGCAAAGGACAGCACAGCCATACCTTTGAAGTCAATTTGAACAAGTGCACGAAGTGCCACGAGCACGAGATCCACAACCCCGCAGTGGCGATGCTCGTCGCCGGGAACACGCCGACACCTCCGCCCCCGGACTCGATGGCCTCGGGCAGCCCGGCGACGGTGGAGACTGAGCCGAAGCCGGTGAGTCCGGTCGGGTTCTCGCTCTTCGCCGGGTTGATTGGCCTGGCCCTGGGAATCATCCTGGCCCCCTGGCTGGAGCGCGGTTTTCAACGGATCAAGCGGACGGAGGGAACGCAGGAGGTGCGCCCATGAGCAACAAGTCGCCTCGACCAGCGCCTGGAGCGCAACCCACAGCGGCCGATGCGCCGGAGAGGGAACGGAAACCTGGGCGGCGCGGTTTTCTCAAGGCGGTCGCCGCCGTCGTCACCGCAGCCGCGGGTCTGCGTCTGAGTCAACGGGCGACCAGAGCCTCCGAACCGGTCGGCGCCAGCCCGCACAAGTGGGTGATGGTGATTGACCAGGGGAAATGTGTGGGGTGCGGCTACTGCACGCTGGCCTGCCGCGCGCACAACGACACGCCGCCTTCTATCTCGTGGAACAAGGTGCTCCCGGCGGGCCAGATCGGAGACCGGGAAATCTTCCTCCCGCGCCCCTGCCAGCACTGTGAGCACGCGCCGTGCGTCGAGGTTTGCATGGTCGGCGCCAGTTACCACCGGGCCGACGGCATTGTCATGATGGACTACGACAAGTGCATCGGCTGTCGTTATTGCGAGGTGGCCTGTCCCTACGGCGCGCGCGCCTTCAACTGGGAGGCGTTCACTGGCCCGAACCCCGCCGTGCCGGCCTGGGGACAACCGGAGGTGCCACGCCGCCCGCGCGGCGTGCCGGAGAAATGCTCGTTTTGCTATCAGCGGGTTGACCGGGGCCTGGCGCTGGGGCTGCAGCCAGGCGTGGACGAAGAGGCGACGCCGGCCTGCGTCGTCGCCTGCCCGATGAAGGCCCGCGTGTTCGGCGACCTCAACGACCCGGAGTCCGAGGTGAGCCGGCTGCTGGCGACGCATCCGTCGTATCGCCTGCGCGAGGATCTGGGCACCGCGCCGCGCGTGTATTATCTCCCGGCGCACAAGGAGACGTAGGAACTGAGGGAACTGAGGGAACTGAAGGAACTGCTTTCCCTCGTGCTTTATTACGAACGAGCAGGAGATGACACAGTGGCGATGAAACACTCTCCCCATAGCCTTCGGCTGGCCCTGACACGAGTCACGCCGTTTCACGGGTGGCTGGCGGGCCTCTTGACTCTCATGGTCATTGGCGCCGCCGCGGGGGTGAATGTGTTTGCGCGCGGCCTCGTCGTCACTAATTTGACCGACCTGGTGCCCTGGGGCCTGTGGATCACGCTGGACCTGTCGTCCATCGCGTTGAGCGCGGGCGCGTTCCTGTTGTGCGCGGCCGTGTATTTGCTCGACCTCAAGCAGTTCCAGCCGGTCGCGCGCACGGCCACGTTTATCGGTCTCGTCGGTTACAGCATGGCGATGCTGTGCCTGCTGCTCGACATTGGCCGCCCCGACCGCTTCTGGCACGCCTGGGTGTTCTGGAACCCGCACTCGGTGTTGTGGGAAGTGACGATGTGCATCACGCTCTACTTCGCCGTGCTGCTGCTGGAGACCGCGCCCATCGTCGGCCAGGCCGGATGGTTTCAGGCGCGCTGGCCGCGCCTGGCGCGCATGCTCACCGGGGTCCACCATTACGCGCCCGTGTTTGCGGTGATCGGCCTCGGGCTGTCGCTGCTGCACCAGTCGTCGCTCGGCGCGACGTACGGCGTGCTCAAGGCGCGGCCCATCTGGTACCGGCCCGATTTATCGGTGCTGTTTATCGCCTCCGCCATGGCTGGCGGCCCCTCGCTCGTCGTCTTCGCCTCGATGCTGGCCGCGCGCCTCACGCGCCGTGCGCAGGTGAACGACGCGCTGCTCGAAAGACTCGCCCACTTCGTCGGCTGGGTGCTGGTGGGGTATCTCTATTTCCGGTTCTGGGATGCGTTCTCGATGACGTACACCTATTCGCCGGGGCGCACGGAGGGACTGAGCCTGCTCACCAGTGGGACGCTCGCCTTCAACTTCTGGGTGGGCGAAATCCTGCTGGGCGCGGTGGTTCCGATCGTCGTCCTGCTCAACGCGCGCCTGCGCCGCCTCCCCTGGCTGCGGATGATCGCGCTGGCCCTCGTCGTCGGCGGGGTGGCCGCCTACCGGTGGGATACGAACCTGGTCGGGCAGATCGTCATGCTGACTTACCTGCCGCAGGAAATTGCCGCCCGCTACACCGACTACACGCCGTCGCTGATCGAATTTCTGAGCGGGGCCGGGATCGTCGCCTACGGCCTGCTGGCGTTCACGCTCGGCGTGCGCTATCTCAACCTCGTCAATCATTGGGGCGCAGCCGAAGAGGAACACACCGCCAGCCTGGTACCGGCGGCCGGCGATTAATACACGGGGTGGCCCCAGGTCGTCGCCCTCGCCCGCAAGTGTTGCAAGCCTCACAAACCAGAATCAAATTGACACACCGATTTCCCTGGGAGCATTTTCGGGCCTCAAAACTGGCAAGTATTCTGGCTACCACTTTCGGGTTAAGCCTGGTTTTGCAGGCAATTTCCCGCTTGTTCCAGCGGAATACTTGCCAGTCCAGAATGCTTGCGGGAAATCGGTGTGACAGATATTTTTAACCGTCTATACTTTTACTCGACAAACATTTCGCTTGCAAACCAAACTGGCCGGCGACAGCGTCGCGGTCTCAGATCAGGGGGAGCGGCATCAAAGCAGTGACAGGTCTGGTTACATAACCGTATACCACCCCGCAGGCAATTACTCGCCACGATCCTCTACCGAAATAGTCCAATCGCAAATGACAAAAACGGACGTGTTCGCCCTGCTTACTGGTGGGGACCACATAACGGATTTCGACCTGGTCATTGGTGACGACGGCCTTTACTACCCAAGAGTCAATTGACGCGAAGGCGCGCACCCCGCACTCTCCGCTCACTTCGCTGCTCTCCATTCGCTACGGGACGCGGCGTGCGCTTCGGGCAATTCCGGCGTTGAGTCTTTCAATCACCTGCGCTTGCGGTGCGGCATTGAAAGTGCGCCGCACCGCAAACGCTCTAAGCGAGCAATATCTGGCGCTTTCTCCAACTTGGACTTTGGACAAATCCTGCACACTTGGCGTAATTGTGGCAAAGTGGGGGGATGAACATCGCCCACCAGCTCAGACCGTTGCAAGACTTTCGCGATCGTCTCCACTTCCTGTTCCCCCAACGC
>DAOTXG010000631.1:0-4774 GCA_034435515.1 Anaerolineales bacterium | reverse complement strand
GCCCGTCGGACAAGACCGCCTACGGGCGCAAGCTGCTGGCCGAAGACCCGAACCATCCCGGCTCGCTGGGCATCGCCATCTCGGAGGCGGTGGAAGCCGCGGCCACCTCCGGCGGCCAGTACAAGTATTCCATCGGCTCGGTGTTCCCCCCGGTGCTGCTGCACCAGACGGTGAACGGGCTGGAGGCCCTCAAGCAATTCGAGATGGCCGGCGAATACCCGGACATGGTCATCGGCTGCATCGGCGGCGGCAGCAATTTCGCCGGTTTCGCCTTCCCGTTCCTGGGCGAGAAGTTCCGCAACGGGCGGCCCATTCGAGTGATCGCAGTGGAGCCGATGGCCGCGCCCAGCCTGACCAAAGGCACGTACACGTTCGACTACGGCGACACGGCCGGCATGGCGCCGATCCTGAAGATGCACACGCTGGGGCACACCTTTGTGCCGCCGGGGATACACGCGGGCGGCTTGCGCTATCACGGCATGGCGCCGCACATCTGCGCGTTGTACGACAGCGGGCACATCGAGGCGGTGGCGGTGCACCAGGTGCCGACGTTCGAGGCGGCGGTGCAGTTTGCGCGGGCGGAGGGCATCCTGCCGGCGCCGGAGAGCGCGCACGCGGTGCGGGCGGTGATAGACGAGGCGTTGAAATGCAAGGTGGACGGGACGAAGAAGGTGATCGCCTTCAACCTGTCGGGGCACGGGCACTTCGACCTGGCGGCGTACGACGCTTATCACCAGGGGAAGTTGGAAGATTACGAGTATCCCGCGGCGCTGGTCGAGGAGGCCATGCAGCACCTGCCGCAGGTTCCGGCGATGTGAGCCGGGCAAGTAGACCTTCGGGGTCTTCGCGAAGCAGACCCCGAAGGTCTGCCCTAAGAGACTGTTTTGAAAATGCTCCCAGCCCGCGTCCCCGCGGGCGTTGCCAACCGCGAGGACGCGGTTGGGGAGCAATTACCAAACACTCTCTAAGACACGGTAATGTGCGTGCCGGTCTCGCCGCGCAGGGCGCTGGCGATGTGGTCGGGGTTGGTCACCAGCGCCTTCTGTCCCCCGCGCTCCAGGAAGTGAATGATGGCGCGGATCTTCGGCTCCATGCTGCCTTTGCCAAAGTGCCCTTCGGCCAGGTATTGCCTGGCCTCCGCCAGCGTCAGCCGGTCCAGCCAGCGCTGATCGGGCTTGTGGAAGTTGAGCGCCACCTTTTCCACCTCGGTCGAGATCAGGAAAAGGTCGGCGTTGATGCTGGAGGCGAGGAGCGCCGACGCCAGGTCTTTGTCAATGACCGCTTCCACGCCCATCAGGTTGCCCCGCTCATCTTTAATCACCGGGATGCCGCCGCCCCCCACGCCGATAACCACGAAACCCGAGTTGACGAGCGAGAGGATGGCGTCTTGCTGGACGATTTGTTGGGGCATGGGGGAGGCCACCACCCGCCGCCAACCACGTCCGGCGTCCTCGATCACCGCCCAGTCGTCGGCCTGCTTGTGCTTCAGCGCCGTCGCCTCGTCCATGAAGGAGCCAATCGGCTTGCTGGGGTTCTGAAAGGCGGGGTCGTTCCGGTCTACCAGGACCTGGGTGACGACCGTGGCCGCGCTCCGCTGCAGCCTGCGCCGCTGGAACTCGTTGATCAACGCCATCTGAAACATGTAGCCGATCGCGCCCTGGGTGTCCGCCCCGCAGTAATCGAGCGGGACCGGGTGCAGCTCGTGCAGGGACAGCTCCGACCGCCGCAGGATGAAGCCGACCTGCGGCCCGTTGCCGTGCGTGACGATCACGTTCCAGCCGGCTTCCAGCATGTCCACGACGCGCGCCATCATCTCGGACGCCGCCGCGTATTGATCCGGGACGGTCTTGCGTTTCGGGTCTTTGATCAGCGCGTTGCCGCCAACCGCCACGACCGCCAGTTTCTTGCCGTTATGCTCCATAATGCTTGCCTCCACAGAAAGGTTCTTTAGGACTCGTCTACGAATAAGTTCCGCCCAGACCCTAAGGGTCTCCGAGACCCTTAGGGTCTGAAGCCAGCCGGCTGACGGCCTGCTCAAAACACTCCAACGGCGCGCGAGTGATGCCAGCGCCGACCTGCCCGACCCCAGCCTCGCGGTGCGCGATGCCGGTATTGATGACCGGCGCGATCCCGGTGTCCACGACCTTGCGCGCGTCAATCCCGCAGGGCGTCCCGGCGAACGCGAGCGGCGGCAGGGTAAAAGCGTTGTTCACGCCAAGCGTGATGTGCGCCATCTCGCGCGTGTAGGCGATGGCGTCCTGCGGCGTCCCGCCCACGAATTGGACGATGGCCGGCGCAGTCCCCATCGCAAAGCCGCCGAGGCCCACCGTTTCGGTGATCGCGCTGTCGCCCAGGTCGGGCGCGGCGTCGGCCAGAGTATAACCGGGAAAAAACAACCCTTCAACCATCGGCGCCGGCGCGGTAAACCAGTGCTCGCCCGCGCCGCTCACCTGGACGCCGAACTCGACGCCGTTGCGCGCCATGACCGTGACCAGCGTGCTGTGGGGGACGCCGTGCGCGGCGTCGAGCATGGACTTGCAGGCCGCCATCGAAATGTTCAGGAAAAAATGATCGTTGCCGGCGATGAATTCCAGGACGGCGGCGATGTCGCCGAGCGCGAGGCGCGTCTTGAGCAGGGCCGGCGTCAGCCGCTTGAAGAACAGGGACGAGGCGGCGGCGTTGCGGTTGTGGCATTCGTCGCCCATGTGCAGGGCCTGCGCGATGAGCGGCTTGAGCTCCACCCCGCCAAGCGTTTCCAGCGCCGCGCGCAGGGCCGGGCCGAGCGTGTCCCGCATCCAGCGCAGCCGCTGGACGACGCCGGCCTCGTTCGCGCCGAAGCGCAGCACCTTGCCCAGGCCCTCGTTCAAATTGCTGTAGGCGCGGTTGCCGTGCGCGGTGTTTTCGACGACCCAGACCGGCATCGAGGGGCTGACGATGCCCGCCATCGGCCCGACGGCGCCGTGATGGTGACACGGCTCAAAGGCGACCTGGCCGCCGGCGGCAAGCGCTCTGGCCTGCGCGAGGTCGTCCGCCCAGCCCTCGAAGAGAATCGCGCCGATGATAGCGCCCTGCATCGGGCCGCACATCTTCTCCCAGGCGATCGGCGGCCCGGCGTGTAAAATCGTCCGGTCGCCCAGGCCGGGCACGACCTCGCGGGCAGGGGCCACGGCGCGCAAAACGGGCTGGGCCGCGAGCAGCCGGTCGTAAGCCTGCTGGTTGGCCGCCTCGACCTCGGGCCGGTTGACGAGCCGGGCCAGCAGTCGCCCGATCTCCCGATTGCCCCGCGCGGGCGGGCGCCACTCCAGGTGGACGGCGCTGCCCCCGGCCTGTTGAATCGCTTGGGCAAACGACGACAACCCCACGTTAATCACGCGCAGGTCGCGGTTGAAGAGAGTATCTACAATGCTCGAGGGAGAGGCTGACATGCGTCTGGCTCCTGGTCATTCAGTTGCCTTACTCGCAATTGCCGCCGCCAGGCGCGCCGCCTGCGCGTTGCTGTCGGTCAGCAGGACGCCGGCCTGGCGCAGCGCGGCCTCCTGCAGCGCAAGATTCTGGGGGTCAGACTGCGTGCCGCACACCGAGGCGACGAAAGCCAGCTCGCGGCCGGCTTCGGCGGCGACGGCGCGGGCCTGTCGAATAGCCGGGAGCAGTTCCCCCGCCGGGTCCGGGTTCGAGCCATGCCCCAGCACCACGTCCAGCAGGACCACCGCCGTCTCCGGGTCGGCGGCTTCTTTGATCATCCGCTCGTTGCGCAGGCGAAAGTCAATCATCGGGTGCGGACGTCCTTGCGTGAAGAGGTCGTCGCCCAGGTCAATCGCCGTGTGCGCCTGGCTCTGCCACACGTTCGCGAGGCGATACTCGGGCTTGAGCGGCGTGTTGGAATAGACCCCGCCCAGCGTTTCGCCGAGCAGCAGCAGGCTCTCAAAACAGAACGTGCCGCCGCTGAACAACCCGCGCACGCAGCGTTGGCCGGGCGCGAGCCTGGCGGCTGCGGCCCAGCGCGCGTGCGCCTCCGGCAGCTGCGTCCGGTGCGGGGGGCGCGGCTGGCCCTGGGCCAGCGCAACGGCGATGGCGGCGGCTTCTTCGAGCGTGCCCGCCGCCATAATTCCCTCGTGCTCCACCTGGGCCGGGTCTGCGCCGAGGAAGTCCACGACGACCGGCTTGGGTATCTGCGCGGCTTTGTCCAGCACGCGCGCGGCGACATCGGGGGCGGGCGGTTTGGAGATGAGCACGACGATGTCAGTTCCCGGGTCGGCGGCGAGCGCGTCGAGCGCCGCCAGCATCGAAAGGCCGCCGACGCGGACGTGCAGGTCGTGGCTGCCGAGGCCGAGGGCCTGCGACACCCCGCCGCCCCAGCGGTCAACCAGGCACGTCACCTGCTGCGTCCCGGTGCCCGACGCGCCGATCACGCCGATGTTCCCGCGCCGCACGACGTTCGCAAAGCCGAGCGGGACGCCGTTGACGATGGCTGTGCCGCAGTCCGGCCCCATGACCAGCCGGCCGCGTTCGCGCGCGAATTGCTTGAGCATGACCTCGTCGTCCAGGCTGACGTTGTCGCTGAAGAGCATGACGTGCAGGCCGTGCTGCAGGGCTTTGAGCGCCTCGGAGGCGGCGTAGTCGCCGGGCGTGGAGATCAGGACGAAGTTCGCGCCGGGCAAGGCGCCCAGCCCCATCTCGACGCTGCGCGGGGGCGCGCGCCGCGGGCCGCCGTCGTCCCCGCTCTCCGTCGGGCGCCGGGTGAGCGCAGCGACCGCCTCGTCGAGGGCCTGTTCCA
>DAOTXG010000630.1:0-6465 GCA_034435515.1 Anaerolineales bacterium | reverse complement strand
GGCCAGAGGGGACGGTTTTCAGCAGACCAATCGAGCCTTCGACTTGAGGCGGCGGCGCACCGTCTTTCACCCAATCTTTAATGAATTCGTCTGTGTCGGGGTGGCGCGGGGCGCTCAAAAGCGCGTCTACGGCGTGGAACAGTTCGCCGGCGGTGGCGTACCGCTCGTCAGGCGTCTTCGCCATCGCGCGGGCAATGATGTCGTTACACTGAGGCGGCAAGTCTAATCGCGCCGTGTCTATCGCCGGAACAGGCTCATTGAGATGTTTGTGCATCAACGCCATCGGGTTGTCGGCCTGAAAGGGAGGCGCTCCCGTCAGCATCTCGTAGAGGATGACGCCGAGGGAATAGATGTCACTGCGCCGGGTGAGGGCCCTGTCGCCGCGCACTTGTTCCGGGCTCATGTAGGTAGGGGTGCCGGTGGTGATGCCGCTGTCGCTGCTGGTGGACTGCTGGCTCACGATTTTGGCGAGGCCAAAATCGGCCAGCGCGGCGTTGCCGCGCGCGCCAAACAGCACGTTGCCCGGCTTCACGTCGCGGTGAATGATCCCCTGCCCGTGCGCGGTGTCGAGCGCCTCGGCCATGCGCTCGATAACTGGGAGGATGGCCGGCGGCGGCATTCGCCCCTGGCGCAGGCGTTCGGCGAGCGAGCCGCCGCTCATGTAGCGCATGACGAGATAGGGTAGGTCATCCTGTTCGCCATAATCGTGGACGGTGACGATGGCGGGGTGATCCAGCCGGGCGACGACCCTCGCCTCGCGCTCGAAGCGGGCGCGGAATTCTGGGTCGTGGGTGAACTGAGGGTGTATGACCTTGACGGCCACCTGCCGGTCTATGTTTGGGTCGCGCGCCAGGTACACGGTCCCCATCCCACCCCGGCCCAGTTCGCGGATGACCTCGTAACGCCCGATTCGGCGCTGACCCCCTATGGGTTTGAC
This sequence comes from Anaerolineales bacterium, assembly GCA_034435515.1. Taxonomy (GTDB): domain Bacteria; phylum Chloroflexota; class Anaerolineae; order Anaerolineales; family UBA6663; genus DATDRS01. Next base: position 5,528 of record DAOTXG010000630.1, on the reverse strand, counting down.
CGGCCCGGTTCGCAGGAGGCCAATGGTGAAAGCCGCGGCCGCACTGGCCGCGTAGACGTGCCAGTCGTCGTTCTTCTGGGCGTCGGCAAAATCGCTGATGCCGCGGATCTCGAGAAAGCGCGGTGAGGGCTGTGCGTCGTCCGCCGCCCTCGCCACGCCAAAGCCCTCCATCGCAACGGCCAAGAGTCTGACATGTTTGAGCAGCTGGCGCAGCGCGGCTTCGTCGGCAATGACTTTCTCGCCGCTCCCGATGCCGCCAAAATGGGCGGTGGATTTGTAGCCTGAGGGGGCGGTGGGGGGCGGCGCGACTCCAATCGCCGCCTGCCAGTCGCTCCGCTCGTAGTCGAGCGCGCGGCCATACAAGTGCCGATCGGTAGGATATTGGGCGGGCCGCCATCCCCCACTCTCCTCAGTCACCTTTTGGTGCTCATAGTAGTAGCTGAAACTCGCGACGACGACGTCGCCTAAGGCCACTTGCCCGCGCACCCCGCCGCCGATGCCGACCATCAGCACGTGCCGGGGCTGCCAGCGTTCGATGAGCCGGGTGGAGGTCGAATACGCATTGACGTTGCCCGGCTCCAGCATCATCGTGAGCACCACCTGATAGGTCTGGCCGGCAGTGGGGATAGCGAGCTGGGCGCGGTAATAGGTGTGGGCGTCTCCCTCCAGACGCACGGTTTCCACGGCGCCCAACTGGCGCAGCACCGCTTCACGCTCCACTCTCAGCGCGGTCACAATGGCGAAGTCAACCGGGCCGTGTGTTCTGACGGTCATGACGGCTGCTTACTGCTTACGCAAAAGATGAGCAGTATCAATTGTGTTGACGGAGAGGGGCCGAACCGGCGCGGAGCAAAGCCCCGCCACACGCCAGGCCGAGGCGATCTAAGATAAAGGATTGCATGGCGCACCCTCCTGCCTCCACTAACGCCGGAGGCTTACGCCCGGCAGCCGGGTGATTGCCCGTCGCGCGCCCTGGCCCCCTCTGCGAGGCCGGAACGGGAAAGGTCGGACGGGCGGGGAACCGGACACAGTGGCAAATGTTCACCCGGATTAGCCGAGGGCCAGTTCCAAGTATATTATATTCCCGCCTTTTCCCAGCGCAAATATCAGATTTGGTTTTGTTAAGGCTGGGTTTGATGACGTGGCTCATGTATAGAAAGTGTGCGGACGTGCGACGCACTCGCGCAGCCCCTTCGGGCGAAGCGAATGCGTCGCACGTTTGTGAGCCGATTACGTATACTCCGAGAAAGGGTATATACTTACGCCAAACAGGAATCGTGAATTGATTATCAGTAGTTCACGAATTCGTAGTGACGACTTTAGTCGTCCAGGCAAAACAGCGACTAAAGTCGCTACTACGAATTATTTTCGTGATGTACTGATTATGAATTAGGCAGGCCGACCCCATGCCCCCAGAACTCCGATTGGCCCTGCTCGGCGGATTGCAAATCACGAGCGGCGAGACGCCCCTGACCGGATTTATTTCGGCCAAGGCTCAGGCTTTGTTCTGCTACCTGGCGGTCACGGGCCGCCCGCACACGCGCGCCGAACTGGCCGGCCTCTTGTGGGGCGATATGCCCGACGCCGCCGCCGCCGGCAACCTCCGCAAAGCCCTCCACAATCTTAATCAAATCGCTGGACCTTACCTGACGATTACGCGCCAGACCATCGCCTTCAATCGCGAAAGTCCCTACTGGGTCGACGTCGAGGTCTTTCAATCCCGGCTTCAGACCGCTGCACCCGAGCAGGGGCCGGACCAGTGGCGCGAGGCCGCGGCGCTCTATCACGGCGACTTTCTGCAAGGTTTCTACGTGCGCGACGCCCCGCCTTTTGAGGAGTGGATGTCGCTGGAGCGCGAACGCCTGAAAGACCTGGCCTTGCGCGCGCTGCAAACGCTGGCGGCTTATCACACCGCCCGCCGGGAATATGCCCCGGGCCTCGAATACGCGAGCCGCCTGTTGATCCTCGACCCCTGGCGCGAAGAGGCGCACCGGCTGAAGATGGCCCTCCTGTCTCACAGCGGCCAGCGCAGCGCGGCTCTCGCCCAATACGAAACCTGCTGCCGCGTCCTGCGGGACGAGTTGGGCGTCGAACCGATGGCCGAGACCACCGCTCTCTACGAGCGCATCCGCGAGGCCGCCGTCACCCCGCCGAATAACCTCCCGTCCCCGCCGACGCCCATCGTCGGCCGGGAGCGTGAGTTAGCCGAGGTCGCCCGCCTGCTCGGCCAACCCGATTGCCGGCTGCTGACGCTCGCGGGGATGAGCGGCATCGGCAAGACGCGGCTGGCCCTGGAAGCGGCCCAGGCCCAAATCAAGAACTTTCTCCACGGGGTCTTTTTTGCGCCCTTCGCGCCTCTCCGCTCAGCCGACTATCTCGTCCCGACCATTGCCGAGTCGGTGGGGTTGATTCTGTATGGCGGAGACGATCCCAAACACCAGCTGCTCAACTACTTGTCCGAGAAGCGATTGCTGCTCGTCTTGGACAGTTTTGAACACGTTCTCGAAGGCGTGAGCGTGGTGACGGAAATTCTGGCGCAGGCCCCGGACGTGAAAATCCTGGCGACCTCCACCGAGCGGCTGAACTTGCAGGGAGAGTGGATTGTGCCGATCGCCGGGCTGAGCGTCCCACCCGAAGATCAGGGCAAGGGCATCGAGGGCTACAGCGCGGTCCGGTTGTTTATGCAATGCGCCCAGCGCGTGAGTCTGCGCGCCCCCTTGGGTGAAGCCGAGAGACGCTGCATCGCCCGCGTTTGCCACCTGGTCGAAGGGATGCCGCTGGCGATTGAGTTGGCCTCGGCCTGGGTGCGGGCCATTCCCTGCCGCGAAATCGCCGCCGAGATCGAGCACAACCGCGATTTTCTGGCGACGGCCCTGCGCGACGTGCCGGAACGGCACCGGAGCATGCGCGCGGTGTTTGATTATTCGTGGAGTCTGCTCTCGCCGCCCGAGCGGGATGCCTTCGGCAAGCTGGCCGTTTTTCGCAACGGCTTCGAACGCGCCGCCGCCGAGCAGGTCGCCGAAGCCTCTTTGCCCATCTTGTCGGCGCTGGTGGACAAATCGCTGCTCACCCGGGACGAGGCGGGCCGCTATCAGGTGCACGATCTTTTGCGGCAATACGCCAAAGAGAAATTGGAACAAGGCGACGCCGAAGAGCGGATACGGAATCGGCACCTGGATTTTTGCCTCCGCCTGGCGGAGGAGGCCGACTCGAAACTGCACGGCCCGGAGCAGTTGGTCTGGCTCGACCGCCTGGAAGTCGAACACGACAACCTGCGGGCCGCGTTGGAGTGGGCGCTGAAAGGCGTCGAGACGCCCTGGCCGACCGAAGCGGCCTTGCGCCTCGCCGGTTCGTTGGGGTTATTCTGGGATCTGCGCGGGCATTTCGTCGAGGGGCATCAGTGGCTGGAGCGGGCGCTTGAACTGGAGGCCCCCTCGTCCCCCGACATTCACTGGAAGGCGGCGCGCACCAAAGCCTTGTATTGGGCGGGGCACCTGGCCAAGTGGCAGGGGGACTACCGGCGAGCGGCCCAACTGGCTGAAACCAATCTGGCCCTCTGCCGGGAATTGGGCGACCGCTGGAGCATTGCCTACGCGCTCTATCTGCGGGGAAGCGTCGCGGTCAAACAAGGCGATTTAGAGCGGGCGAAAGCTTTTCTGGACGAGAGCCTGATGTTGTTCCGTGAAGTGAAGGCCCGCTGGGGGCTGGCTCATGCCCTCGGCACTTTGGGGAGCATCGCCAAAGCGCAGGGCGATTACGCTCAGGCGCAGACGCTGTGGGAAGAGAGTTACGCGCTTTATCATGAGCTCGGGGACCGGCGCGGCCTGGCCCGCACACTCAACCGCCTGTGGCACCGGCCTTACCGTCAAGGGGATTACGACCAGGCCACGGTTTTGTTGGAAGAGGCTCTCGCCTTGTTTCGAGAACTAAAACACAGGGATGGCATCGCCATCATCCTGCGCCACCTGGGGTTAGTGGCGCAGGCGCGGGGCGATTTCGCGCGGGCGCAGGCGCTCTACCAGGAAAGCCAAAACCTGTTTCAGGAATTGGGCGACAAGGACGATCTGATATACACCGCCTGGTATCTTGGGCGATTGGCGCTTTACGAAGGGGATATTACCGGAGCGGAGGCGCTGCTTGCCAGCAGCGCGCAGCTGGCCCGCGAGGTTGGAAACAAGGGCCTGATTGCCTGGGTGTTATTGACTCTGGCCTCGGCGGCCCGCTACCGGGCGGATTATGAGACGGCGCGTTCTTTGCTCCTGGAGAGCCTGACGCTTGCCCGCCAATCCGATGAGAAAGAAGTGGCGGCCGACGCGCTGAACGGCTTTGCCGCTTTGGCCGCCGCGCAGGGACAGGCGGAGAAAGCCGCCGCGCTCTTCGGCGCGGCCGAGGCCTTGTTCCTGGCGCTGAATATCGCCCCTGCTCCAGTGATTCGGGCTGAGTATGAGCGCAACGTCGCCGGGGCGCGCGCTCAAATGGCCGAGGCCGATTTCACGGCAGCCTGGAGCGCGGGGCGGCGGATGACGCCGGAGCAGGCCATGAATTATGCTTTGGAGACGGTCATTCCGTAGTGACCGCTTCGCGTTAGTCGTCAGGACAACCAGCGACTAAAGTCGCTACTACTCTCAAATAAACGCGCGCAGGAACGCTGCCGCATTCTCCCCCAACGTCTCCAACAAGTAGCCGCCTTCCTGCACAATCGTCGTCGGCAGGCTCAGCGCGGCGATGCGCCGGCCGATGGCGTTGAACCCCTCGCGCGTAACATTGAACCCGCCGACCGGGTCGCCGGCGGCAATGTCGAAGCCGGCCGACACGACGAGATAGCGCGGCGCGAAAGCGCGGATGACGGCCAGCGCCTCGTCGAGCGCGGCGAGATAGACCGCGTCGTCTGTCTCCTGCGGCAGCGGCCAGTTCCGGTTGTAACCCTCGCCTGCCCCCTCGCCGCGTTCGTCGGCCTCGCCCCAGTAGTAGGGGTAATCGTCGTCCGGGTGGGCGTGGAGCGAGCAGAACAGGACGGACGGGTCGGCGTAAAAAATCTCCTGCGTCCCGTTGCCGTGATGGTAGTCAATGTCGAGGATTGCCATCTTCGTAGGGGCAACCGCACCCCCCTTATCGGGGGGCAGGCGGGTTGCCCCTGCCTCGGATGCCAGAGACCGCGCGGCAATCGCGGCGTTGTTGAGGTAGCAGAAGCCGCCGTAGAGATCGGCGGCGGCGTGGTGTCCCGGCGGGCGGCAGAGGGCGTAGGCGGTTTCGCCGGTCGTCTTCACCACGTCGGCGGCGGTCAGCGCGCATTGTGCGCTCCAGTACGCCGCCTCCCACGTCCCCTCCAGGATGGGCGAGCCGACGCCGAAAGCGTACCGCTACCCAATCCGCTGCCAGGCGAACCTGTCAGCGGATGGCCTTCGGCATAACGGATTAGCGGATGGGTGCGTGTTCCATCCGCTAATCCGCTATCTATCCGCTGACAGACTCGCGCCATCGCCGCGCCGTAAGTTTTCTTTAATCGTGTGCGTCTATACAATAGGGGG
>DAOTXG010000629.1:0-4508 GCA_034435515.1 Anaerolineales bacterium | reverse complement strand
GGTGGAGCCGCTGGCCAGCCGCACCGGCATGGAGCGCCTGGTGCGCGAACTTGTCGCCCAGGGCCGCCCGAGCGTCGCGCCGGGCCTCATCCAGAGCCTGGGCGGCGGGCGGCTGACGAGCAGCGTGATTTACGAGGCGTTGAAGCAGGACGACGCGGTGATGAAGGAAGCGCTCGCCGTGGCCCAACGGACGCTCGGCCTGCTGGCGGCGAACGTGATCAACACCCTCGACCCGGAGATGATCGTGTTCGGCGGCGGCGTGACCGAGCGCGGCGGCGACCGGTTTGTCGCCCCCATCCGCAAAGTGGCCTACGAAAACCTGATCAACAAGCAGAATGCGCGGCAGGTGAAGATCGTCCCGGCGGCGCTGAAGGACGCCTCGGGCGTGGTGGGCGCGGCAGTGCTGGCCAGGATGAATTTGTAAGGCATGGACGCTTCCACCCTCCAGACCCTCGCCGTCCTCCTCCGTTCCCAGCGCCTGGCCGCGCTCGGTACGCTGCGCAATGGCGCGCCGTTCGTCTCGATGGTGTTGTACGCCGGGGCGCGCGATCTCTCGGCCTTTTACCTTCATCTCAGCCGGCTGGCCGTGCACACCCGCGCCCTTCAGGCTGACCCGCGCGTGGGGTTGATGATTGCCCAGGCCGACCCCGGTTCTGGCGACCCGCAGACTCTGGCGCGCGTCTCCATCCAGGGCGAGGCGGTGGTCATCCCCAAAGGCGCGCCGGAGTTCGCTTCCGCGAAAGCGCTCTATCTCGCCAGGTTCCCCGACTCGGAGCGTAATTTCGGCCTGGGCGACTTTGATCTGTACTGCATCGTCCCGCAGGCCGCGCGCTTTGTGGCCGACTTCGGGAAGATTTATAACCTGACGGTGGAAGACTTTCGACTGGCAGGAAGGGAGGAACGCTGACGCGAAGCGTGCTGACAAACTCAGAAAAACGCGCCAGGCCCCGACAGATGTCGGGGCCTGGCGTTTATGTTCTATTCAGTTGGGGCGGGCTGTTCAGTCGCCAGCCGAGGTCACGGGTTGGGCAACCGGCGGCTCCGTCGTCAGCGCGCCTTTCCACGGGGTGCCGATCCAGCGAAGCAGGACGTAATCCGCGCCGATGTAGCCCGACACTTTCCAGGCGAGGATCAGGCCGACGGCGGTCACGAACAGCAACGGGTTGGTGCTGGCGGAACCGGCCATCATGAAGTTCCAGTTCATGAACCCGCCGAAGAAGGCGGCGATGCCGGTGAAGGCGCCGAGGATCAGGGCGATGCCGATGAGCAGTTCGCCGTAGGCCACCAGCTTGGCGAACCAGGTATAGGATTGCGTATCAATCAACATTTGAAGGAATTCGCGATACCAGTCAAAGGCGATGAGCGGGCGCGCCGGCGCGTCGGGGATCTTCACCGCGTTCAGCCAGTAGCCCTTGAGCGCCTCGCCGGTCTGCACCCAGGCGGGGTTGCCGACCTTGTGCATCGCGGCGTCAAACCACTGGTAGCCCAGCCAGATGCGCGGCAGCACCCACAGCCAGGCGGCGCGGGGATCGGTCAGCAGCTTCTGGACGAGGGGCGGGTCTTGCAGCATTTCCCCTTTGCGATTGGTGATGGCAGACATGGTGTCTCTCTCCTTCCTTTGGCTTCTCAGGCCGCAGGACTAAATTGACTTAATGTTGTCTACATTGTAGGGATTCCCGATGCCCGCCATAGTGATAAATCGCCCCTTTTTCATGTGATTCGCGCCAAAGGTCATATGACAATTCGCCTCCGGTTACATGACATTCATCCTCGCAGATTCGCTCAACTTTGGCTCACAGAGTGTTTGGTCGTTGCTCTCCAACCGCGGGGACGCGGGCGGCGAGCATTTTCAAAACAGTCTCTTAAACACAGCGGCCTCCCCCGTGGAGAGGCCGCCAGTTCCCTCAGTTCCCTCAGTTCCCTTAGTCCCTATAGTTCCTTCCCCATATACAACTCCCCCCTCTCAAATCCCTGTTTCCGGTAGTATTCGCGCGTTCCGATGGCGGAGATAACGGCCAGCCGCTTATAGCCCGCTGCCCTGGCCCGCTGCTCCGCCTCGCGGATCAACTGCGCCCCCAGGCCCAGGTGCTGCGCCTCGCCGCGCGTGGCCGCCTCGCCCAGCTTCACCACCGGCCCGTACACGTGCACCTCGCGGATGATTGCAGCCTCCTTCAACTCGTCCATCCCCGTCAATGCTGCCGCCTCGAGCATCGGGAGGGAAAGCCGCAGAAAGCCAGCCAGTCTTCCCGTCTCCGACACAAAACTTAGAAAATGTTCTAACCCGCCCCTCGTCTCATAATTCTCAATCTCCAATCTCCAATTACCAATTACTCTCTCCCCCCGTACCTCCCGGCACCGTATGCACCGACACGCCCGTCCCTCGCTTGCCAGTTTCTGCTTCACCACCTCGCGCAAGTTCGAGGCGGTGCTCCCCGCCACCACGTGTCCCGCCGGGATGTCGCGGATGATGCGGTTCAGGCGCACGTACGGCGGCGTGCGCACCTTGCACTCGGCCAGGAGCCAGATGAGTTCGTCGTCGGTGTACGGGCGGTATTCGCCGCGCTCCCACCACTTCACCAGTTCGGCCTCGCGCACGAGCGAGCAGGGATAAATCTTCAACTCGTCGGGCCGCAGGCCGGGGTCAGACCACAACCGCTGGAAGTCTTCCAGGTCGCTGGCGGGCGTCGCGCCCAGCAGGTTCGGCATCCAGTGCAGGTGGAGCTTGAACCCGGCGGCGCGCAGCAGTTTCACCGCCTGCCGCGTCTGCTCGACCGAATGGCCGCGCTGGTTCAAGTCCAAAATCCGGTCGTCGAGGCTCTGCGCGCCGAGCTGCACCTTCGTCACCCCATAGCGCCTCAGCCGCCGGACCTCCGCCGCGTCCACGTAATCCGGGCGCGTCTCGATCACCAGCCCCACGTTGCGCCGCTGCGCCGTCTCGTTGCGCCGCTGCGCTTCCTCCAGCGAATCGGAGTCCACCCCGTTCAGCGCGTCGAGGCAGCGCTGAATGAACCACGCCTGATAATCCATCGGGTAATACGACCACGTCCCGCCCAGGATCAGCAGCTCGACCTTGTCCGTCGCGTGCCCGATGTTCTCCAGCGCGCGGAGGCGGCTGGCCGTCGTCTCGAACGGGTCGAACTGGTGATACTCGGCGCGGATCGCGCCCGGCTCGTCGGCCAGATAACTCTTCGGCATCCGCACGTCGGTCGGACAGAAGATGCACTCGCCGGGGCACGGGAACGGCTTGGTCAGCACGGTCACCGTCGCCACGCCGGAGATCGTCCGCACCGGCTTCATTTGCAGCCGGCGCAGGACTTCGGGGTCAAACGTCAGCCGCCCCTCGTCGCAGAACTTGCGATACGCCGCGACAATCTGGTCTTTGGCAAACTGGCCGTGGGCGCGCGGGTGCTTGCGCAGCAGCCGCGCCATGTCCTCGGCCCCAAACGGCGAGAGCGCTGCCGCCGCCTGGATCAAGCGCAGCAACTGCGCTTCGTCATCGGGCGTCAGCGTCTGTCCGTGTTTGGCGTACCAGTTTTCCGTGCGCATGATGACTACGCGATGATCTCCACCAGGCCGGTATCCATATCGTAACGCGCGCCGACGACATTCAGGCGTCCTCCCTGCGCGAGATCCGCCAGAATAGGCCGCGCTCCTTTGAGCCGCTCGACAACCAACGCCACGTTGGCCCGGACAGTGTTCTCTATCAAATCCCCGGCCTGGCTCTTCGCCCTGGCCATGGCCGGCCAGATGGCCTCGACCAGGCTGCCGAGATAGCCAGGGGCAGGAGCACCCTTTTCCACGACCTCCACGGCCAGGGTCACTGCGCTGCACCGCCCATGCCCCAACACAAGCGCCAGCGGCGCACCCAGACGCTGCGCTGCGTATTCCACACTCCCGAGCGCCAGGTTATCCACGAGATTCCCCGCCAGCCGGATCACATACACATCACCCAGGCCCTGGTCAAAGATCACCTCCGGCGGCACACGCGAGTCCGAACAGCCAATAATGACCGCTAATGGCGATTGGCCGCCAGCGACTTGCTTGCGGCGCTCTGGCGTCAGGTTGCGCTGCGCGTGCCGCAGGCCGCCGACGACGTACCGCTTGTTCCCCTCCAACAGGCGCTGCAGGACCTCATTCGCGGTCATGGGTTGAGTGCGGAACATGATGGCTCTCTCTTTCCACTCCCACTATAATAGCCCGAGATGGATTTGGCAACCACCCAACGCCTGGCCGACCTCAACCGCCGCTTCTACGACGAGCACGCCGCCGCCTTTGCGCACCGCCGCGCCACGCCCCAGCCCGGCATTTTGCGCGTGCTCGACCAGATACCCTCCGGCGCTCACGTCCTCGAAATCGGCTGCGGCGACGGAAAAACGGCCCGGCGGCTGGCAACCGATTCCAAGATCGCCTCGTACCTCGGCCTCGACCTCAGCCCGGCGCTGCTCGACAAAGCCCGCGCGGGGTTGCTGCCACCGCCCCTCACCCCGGCCCCGCCTGCGCGCCGCGCC
>DAOTXG010000628.1:0-15197 GCA_034435515.1 Anaerolineales bacterium | reverse complement strand
GTGGCATATATAGCCAATTGGTTCTCCAAAGGCGGCCTGTGGCTACAGGTGGGGCAGGATCGTTCTGCAAAACTTTAACGGGCACCCGTGAGGACGGGTCTGGATAACCCAAGTGTACTACGCTCTCGGCGGCCTGCTTTTTCACGAGCGGGAATTACCGAATACTCTCGTAAAGCGTAAACCCTTATGCGATACGTTTTACGCATTACGTTTTACGACATCACCTTCCCCCCATCCACGTTGATCGCCTGGCCGGTGATGTAGCGCGCGGCGTCGGTGCAGAGGAAGACGACGAGGCCGACGACGTCTTCCGGTTCGCCGAGCCGGGCCTGGGGAATGTCGGCCAGCCATTTCTGCATCATCTGTTCGTCCTGCCGGAGATGGGTGGTCATCTCGGTGATGATAACGCCAGGGCATACCGCGTTGACGCGAATGCCATAGGCGGCGAATTCGCGCGCGCACTCGCGGGTGAAGCCGATCAACCCGGCTTTGGAGGCGACGTAGGCGGCCCGATGGCGGAGGCCGAAAGCGCGCCCGGCGATGGAGGCGATGTTGACGATGACGCCCCCGCCCCGCGCCTTCATCACGCGCCCGGCGGCCTGCGAGGTGAGGAACGGGCCGGTGAGGTTCACGTCGAGGGTGCGCCGCCAGTCGTCGAGTGAAAAATCCAGGAGAGAGTTGTGCGGCTCGATGCCGGCGTTATTAATGAGGAGGTCGAGGCGGCCCCAGCGGGCGAGGACATTCTGCATCATGGCGGCGACTCCGCTCGGGTCGGCGACGTCGACCGGGAAGGCCTCGGCGGCGTGGCCCGCTGCAGTCAGGGCGGCCGTCGTCTCCCGCGCGGTCGCCGGGTCAATATCGTTCACCGCCACCTGCGCCCCGGCTTGCGCCAGCCCAAAAGCAATCGCGCGGCCAATGCCGCGTCCCGCGCCCGTGACCAGAGCGACTCGGCCTTTGAGTTCCATGTAGGGAATTATATCGCAGGCGAGGGCGGAAGACGGCAGACCCGCCGGCGTGTGTGCACGCAAAGTTTGTCAGCCGTTGCACTGCTGACAGCGCCTTGCCGCAGTGCAACTGCGGCAGAACGGCGTCGCCTGACAACATTTGCGGGCACACCCGGCTTGAGGGGGCCCCCGGTCACTTGAGCGGCAGCCAGACGGTGAAGGTCGTCCCCTCGCCTTCGCGGCTCTGCGCCTGAATCTGGCCGTCGTGCCGCTCGACGATTTCTTTGCAGATGAACAGGCCCAGGCCCGTCCCCGGCTCGCCGGAGTCGAGGCCGGTCTTGCCGCGATAGAAGCGCTCGAACACGTGCTGTAAGTCCTCCGTCGGGATGACCGGGCCAGTGTTATTGAAGCGAATCACCGCGCCCGGCCAATCGCGGCGCGGCTCGAGGAAAGAAGTGATGGCGACGCGCCCGCCGGGGGGCGTGTAAGCGACGGCATTGCTGATGAGGTTGGTAAAGACCTGGATGAGCTGCGCGCGGTCAGCCAGGACCTCCGGCAGCGCAGGATTGGCTTCGTGTCTCAGGGTCACGTGCTTGCTTTCAGCGCGGGTGGCGTGAATCGCGACGATATCGGTCAACAGGCTGTCGAGGCGGAGCGGCTCACGCTTGAGGACGGCGATTTGGGCGCGTAGACGGGAGATGTCGAGCAGGTCTTCGATCAGCTTGCGCAGACGCTCGGTTTCGCGCTGAAGGATGGGCATGTAGCGGTCCATGACTTCCGGCCCGCGTCGTTCGAGCAGGCCGAGATGGAGCTTGATGTTGGTGAGCGGCGTGCGCAGCTCGTGCGAAACGTTGGAGACAAACTGGTCGCGCAACCGGTCCAGTTCGGTGAGGCGTTCGTTGGCCTCCGCCAGCTCGCGCGTCCGCTCGGCCACGCGCTGTTCCAGCGTCTCGAGCACGCCGGCGCGGTGGAGGGCGCTGCCGGCGATTTCGGCCACGGCGTTGAGCAAGCGCAGATCGTCTTCGGTGAACACCCGCGGCAGTTCGTCGGCGACGAAGATCACGCCAATCACTTCCTGCCCGGCGCGCAGCGGGGCGAACAGGGCGGTGACGCTGCCGCGTCCCGCCTCCGGCCTCGCCGCAGACCAGGCCGCTCTGAAGGCCGGAGGCGTTTGGGGATGATTGAGCCAGTCCGAAACCAGATAGGGCTGACCAGTCGTGAAAACATGCCCGACAATCGAACTGCCTACTGGCAGAACATAATCACGCATTGGGAAAGGCCAGCCCCTTTCGTAGGCCACATCTAGAATCTCCGGCGCCGGGCCAGGCACGGCAATCGCGCCGTGCTCGGCGCGGAAGATCGTCAGACCGCGCGCCAACGTGATCTCCATGATGTCGAAAGTGCTCCCGGCGACGCGGAGGGCCGTCGAGACTTCGGCCAGGATTTCCAGTTCGTAGGCGCGCCGACGTGTTTCGGCGAACAGCCGCTCTTTCTCGACCGCCAGCGCGATCGCGTTGGCTATCGGGCCGAGCAGCGGCAGGTGAGCCAGATCGTAACCTTTGAGCCGGGACCAGACCAGACTGAGAACGCCGGTAATCCGATCCGCCACCCGCAGAGGCAGGTTGAGGCGCGAGCGATAACCGGCCTGGAAGATCGTGTGCTCCAGCGGGAGGTCCTGTTCAGCCGCCAGATCGGGTGTGAGATGAGGCTGCCCGGCTAAGATATCGGGCGTGATCGAGGTGTCCGCCAGGCGCACGCGGCTGCCCAGGTTCAATTCCACTCCCGCCTCGACGGCGACGATGTTGAAGTACTCGCGGCTGTCGTCAACTAACGCCAGGCTCACCCGGTCACACCCGGTGATCGCCTGGACTCCGGCGACGACCGTCGGGAAGGCTTGCCCGACTTCGGCCGCCGCGTTGAGGGCGCGTAGGACGTCGCTGGCCGCCGTGACCTCGTCGGCGTGGCGGCGTGCGGACTCGAACAGGCGGGCATTCTGAACGGCCACGCCGGCCTGTCGCCCGACCGATTCGACGAGGGCCACGTCGCGCTCGTTGAAGCGCCGGTCGGCGTTCAGGCTGAACAGCCCCAGCACGCCCAGCGACACCTCGCCCGCGGCGACGGGGACGCCAATAAAGCCCCTCGCGCCAACGCGGACCCACTCCGGCCGCGCATCCGGATGCGAGGCATAATCATCCAAGAGGATAGGCCGGCCGGTCTCAATAATTTGCCAGGCCAGGCCACTGCCTCTGGGCACCGGCTCCGCGCTGGTCAACTCAGCCGGAGCGTTGAAGAAGTACGGCCAGAGCAGAGCTTCCTCGCCGGGCGCCACGATGGCCAACGAGCCGGCGTCGGCGCCGACCAGTTCGGCTGCCAGCCGCACGACGTTCTGACTGATGGTCTGGACGTCGAGCGCGCCGCTGATGGCGCGGGCTATCTCGTTGAGGCGTTGTTCGCGGACCAGGGCCTCGGCCGTCTCGGCGAACAAGCGATTCCGCTCGATGCCCAGCGCAATTTGCCCCGCGGCCTGCTCAGCCCGCCCAATTTCCTCGGGGGTGAACGGATGCGGCTCGTGGAAGGCGATGATGGCCGCGCCTAATTTTTGCTCGCTGGTGACCAGCGGCAGGGCAAGCATGGCCTGCGCGCCCGAGAGTTGGGCCGCGCGCTGGCTGAGATAAGGCGAGTGGAAGACATCGTCCACGACCAGCGTGTGCCCCAGCCGGAGGGCCGAGCCGGTCAATGTCACCTCACCCGGCGCCGGGCGGAGCGTCGGGTAGGTTTCGCGCTGCGGCCCGACCGCGGCCGCTGGGATCGGCAGCTGGCGCTGCGCGTCCCACAGCGTGATGTAGCAGGCGTCGGCGTTCAGCAACTCGCCCAGCCGGTCGGCCAGCTTCTGCAGCATCTCGCGGAGACTGGTGGTTTCAATCGCCGCGCGTGTGATCTCGTTCAACAGCGCCAGGTCACGGACGCGGCGGGCCTCGGCCTCGTACAGGCGCGCGTTTTGCAGGGCCGCCGCGACCGAGGTCGTCGCTGCGACCAGCAGCGGCAGCTGGCCGGCGTGAAACGCGCTGCGCCGGTCGCTGTGCAGCGCGAAGACGCCAACTAACGCGTCGCCGGCGATCAGGGGGATGTTGATGCACGATTGGACCCAGTCGTCAAAACCCGGCGTCGGCACCCAGTGCGGATCGCGCGTTACATCCACGGCAATAACCGGCTTGCGCTGCGCCGCCGCCCAGCCGGCCGAGCCGCGCCCGACCTCTAGATTAATCTGACGGTCAAACAGCTCAACCTGGGCTGGGTCGGCGCCGGTCGTCGCCAACAGCTTCAGACGCGCGCCGTCCGGCTGCAAGACGAACACCGCGCCCTTGGGCGCCCCGAACGCCGCGCAGATTTGATCGACGGCCTTCAGCGCCACCTCGCGCGGGTCGAGGCTGGTGGTGAGGCTCTGCCCCAGGTTGTATAACAGTTCCAGGCGGCGCTTTTCGTCCGCCAGGGCCTTGAAGAGTTGGGCGTTTTCGATGATTCCGGCGGCCTGTTGGACGAGCGTTTGCGCCAGCCGATGCTCGGCCAGCGTGAAGTTGCGGGCGCGGCGGCTTTCCCAAATCTCGACCTCGCCCAACACCCGCCCGCGGAAAGTAATCGGGACGACGAGGGCCGCTTGCACGCCGGATTCAAGCAACTGCGCCCGCTCCGGCTCCGTCAGGCCGGGGCTATCCACGTTGAAACTGATCACGTCACCCCAGGTCAGCGCCTGGCTGATCGTCGGATAATCCGGAATGTAGTAAACCCGCCCGACGTCGGAGACGCGTTCGGCCGCCGAGGCCGTCTCATGCCAGTACTCCGCCCGGACGGTTAAGGTCTCTTCTTCCGGGTTAACCTCCAGGACGCGGCCGCTGGTGGCGTCCAGCGCCTCCGTGAGGTGTTTGGCCAGCAGTTCGAGCACCACATTTAATTCCAGGCTGGCGCTCAAATCCTGAGCAGCGGCGTACAGGCGCCCCAGTTCGGCGGCCCGGGCGTCCACTTCGGCATAGAGCCGCACATTCTCCAACGTAATCGCCGACTGAGCGGCCAGCGCCATGAGCAGGCGCAAATCGGCCTCTTCGTATTGGCGCTCGGCGCGGCTGTCCCAGATCTCGAAATAGCCGAGAGTCCGATCGTGAATGGCGACGGGGATAATCGTCACGGTCTGGCCGCCCCACCCCAACAAGGACTCACGCTCAGCGGGGGCCAGATCGAGTTCGCTCAGGCGCATCACGCAGGGCGTGCGCGTCCGCAGGGCGTGCGCGGTTTTCGGATAATCGCTGACGTCCCAGCTTTGGCCGATGACCGACTGGCGCTCTTGTTCGCTCGCTTCGGGCGTGAAATACTCATAGGTCGTCTGAGCCGTATGACTGGCCTCGTCGTAAATGTAGTAGCACATGGCGGTTGCTTTCAGGTAGCGCACCATGCGCTCCGAGACGATCGCCACGGCCGTCTCCATGTTGCGGGCCGCCAGCAAATCCTGGCCGCATTCGTACAGCACCGTCTGCTCCGCCAGTCGGCGTTCGGTCTGGGCGTACAGTTGAGCGTTTTCCAGCGCCACGGCAAACTGGCCGGCGATGGACTCCAGAAAGCGGCGATCGGCTTCGCTAAAGGCGTGACGCCGGGCAGACTGGACGGAAACTACCCCCAACACGCGATCGTGCGCGATCAGCGGCGCGCCCAGCCACGACCGCGCGGGATGCGCCAGATGTTGAGTCTCAACTGGCAGCGGGGTGACCTGCACATCGCCCACCAGCAGCGGCTGGCGGGTGTTGATGACCCACGCGCTGAACCCGCCTTGACCGAAGGGCAGGCGCACCTGCGGCAGGCGCTGACCATGCTCGACGACCAGCGCGGTTTCAATTGCCTGAGTCGCCGGGTGATACAAAACCACTGCAAAGGTGTCGGGCGTGAGCAGTTGCCGGATTTGCTCGTGCAGCCGCGCCAAGAGCACCTCAGTGTCGAGCACGCTGCCCATTGCCAGGGCCACGTCATACAGGCCTGTCAGCTCCTGGGTCTGACGCCGCGATTCTTCAAACAGGCGGGCGTTTTCGATCGCAATCGCCGCCTGATCGGCCAGCAGCCCCAGGGCGCGCAGTTCGGACTCTGGAAACTCGCGCCTGTGCAGGTAGGCGATGTTCATAACCCCTACCACCCGCTGGCCGATCTTCAGCGGCAGGCCCAGCATCGCCTCTCCCCAGTCCGCTGGCGAATTGGTGAATAGAGGGTGGCCGCGCGTGTCCGGCACGACGATCATCTCGCCGGTCCGCGCGACGGTGTAGGTCATCCCCTCCGGGCGCGGCTCGGCCCAGGTCTGCTGCGTGCGTCCATCATGCCAGCGCATCGCGCCAAACGTCAGCCGTTCGCCGCCGCCTGACGGGGCTCTTCGATCATCGGCGTAGTAGAGGAAGATATAGGCGTCCCGCGCGTCCTGCGTCAACTGGAAAGCGCCCTTTAAAATAGCCTCTAACACCACGGACAGTTCGAGCGAGGAAGTCAGGCTCAGGCTGGTCTGGCGAACGGCCTCCAGTTCGACGGCGCGCTGCTGCTGAGCGGCGAACAAGCGGGCATTTTGCAGCGCCAGCGCGGCCTGAGCGGCAAAGGCTTTCAGCCGTTCGGCGTGCTCCGGCTGATAAAATTTTGGCTCAATTTTTTCCAGCGCGAAGAAGGCCGCCACGCCTTCACCTTGCAGGATAATCGGCGCGCCGGCCCATGAGCGCAAGTAAGTGGAAGCCTCGGTGCGGATCCAACCTGGATAGGTTGAGGTATCGGCGATGATCAACGGCTGGCTGGTCTCGGCCAGGTAGCGCAGGTGGGCTGTCGTCGCCAGGTCGAAGCTCAGCGTCTTTAACTCCAGCGCCGACTGGCCAAAACGCTCGTAACCGCGCCAGCGGGCAAAGTGGGCGCGCGGGCTGCCCTCTGATGGAGAGCTTCGACGTTGCGTGACGACCAGCACATTGGCCGCGTCACACGGCACGAGGCGCGTGACCTGATCCAGCAGGCGGTCGAGCAGCGTATCGAAGTCCAGCGTGGCGTTGAGGATGGTGCCCACCTCGCGCAGCGCTTCGGCGAGTTCGCGTTGGCTGCGCTCGGCCTGGAAGAGGCGAGCGTTGTCCAGGGCCACGCCGACCTGGTCCGCCAACGCGCGCGCCAGGCGCACGTCGTCGGATGTGAATTCACGCGCCGCCTCCGCCGAGTAAAGTTCCGCCACCCCTACCACCCGCCCCCCCGCGCGCACCGGGAACATGAGCTCTGCCGCAAACCCCAGCCGGCGTAAAAGGCCACGTTCGGCCGGATCGCCCTCTGGGTCCGCGACGCGCACCAGCAGGACTTCATCCTGGTCAATGACGCGCTCAACTGCCGGAAAATTGTCGAGGGGACAGGCGACTCCCAACGGCGTTCTTTCCCTCTGGCCCGACGCATCGTAGATGGCCCGGTGGATGATCGCGCGCTGATTGGCGTCATAGGTCGCCAGAGTGCAGCGGTCCACGTTCAGCGCCTGCGCCACGGCCACCGCGACCTGGGACATCAATTCGTCCACGTCCAGGGTGGACGAGACGATCCGCGCCACGTTCAACAGCGTCGCCATCTCCCTCTCACGCCGCCGCGTCTCCTCCAATAAACGCAGGCGCTCAATGGCCACGGCCGCCTGGTTGGCAAAAGCGGCCGCTAATTCGGCGTGGCGCTCTGTGTAGAACCCCGGCGTCTCCCAGTCGAGATTAACCAGGCCGATGACTTGTTCTTCCACGATCAGCGGCACCCCCAGCCAGCAACGGATGTACTCCGCGCCAGACAGCGGTTGCCAGCGCGGATCAGCCAGCGTGTTGGCAATGATGACCGGCCGGCGGCTCACCAGCACCTGCTGGACGTGTTCCAGGCGCCGGATCTCAAAGGGCGCATGCAGCTGCGCCTCCGTTTGGAAGCCGTGATGGGCGACGATGGCCAACTGGTCGCCCTCAACCAGCATCACGGCAGCGCTGTCGTAACTAACCACACGCGCCAATTGCTGCAGGATGATTTGCAGCAGCCGCTCGCGGTCAAGGACGGCGTTCAATGTGGCGGCGACCTCCCGCAAAGTCTCAGCCCGCACGCGCTGCTCACGTTCGGCCTCGAACAGCCGCACCTTTTCAATCGCCGTCGCCAATTGCCCGGCCAGGGTGACGAGCAGGCGCTCGTCAGCCTCGGCAAAAGCGTGGAGGCCATCGCTTTCGGCGTTCATCACGCCGATGATGCGCCCGCCCACGCGGAGCGGCACGCACAATTCAGAGCGGGTATGCGGAGAGCCGGCCCAATACGTCGGCGACTGAGTGACATCACCGACGCGTTGAGGTTGACCGGTCGCGATCACCTGCCACGCAATCCCCTGGCCGGACGGGATCAGGGTCGGTTTGTGGGGGTTGAGCGCGTCGCGATAAGAGGGATGGACGCGTAGATTGCCTGTGGATTCGTCCACCAAGAGGCACCCGAAATTCGTCGGGTACAGCGTGACGCCGATCAGTTCAGTCACCCGCTCGATGAGCGCGTCTTCGTTCGTCGCCTCGGTCCCGGCGGCGGCCACGGCGTGCAGGGCCGTCAATTCCTGCAATTGACGGCGGGTGGCTTCGAACAAGCGGGCGTTTTCGATGGCGATGGCCGCCTGATCGCCTAAGGAGCGCAGGATACGCAGTTCGGATTCGGAAAAGTCGTGCGGCCGGGGAAAGGCCAGATTCATGACGCCCACCACGCGCGGCCCGATCTTGAGCGGGAGGCCTACAATCGCTCCCTCCCATTGCGCCGTGAGCGGCTGGCGGCGCATATCCGGGATAACCAGAGGCTGCCCGCTGCGCGCGACCGTATAAGTCAAGCCATTCGAACGAGGTTCGTTATGCGGCTGGCCTGTACGCCCATCAGCCCAGAGGGCCGCGCCGAAAGTCAGGCGCGCGCCGTCGTAGAGGAAAATGTGAGCATCCTGCGCCTCCGGCCAAATCTGAATAGCACTGCCTAGAATGGCATCCAGGACTTCCGACAGTTCTAAGCTAGAGGTGAGGTTGAGATTGGCCTGTCGCAGGACTTCAAGTTCAGCCGCCTGCCGGCGGACGGCTTCAAGCTGCTGTCGTTCCCTGTCCAACGCCCGCACCTTGGCCACAGCCAACGCCGCCTGCCCGGCAACCCGCTCGCCCAGGAGTACTTGCTCGGCGTCAAACGAATGCGGCTGGTGATAGACAATGAGGGCTGCTCCCAATCTCTCGTCGTGGGCGATGAGCGGCAGGGCGAGTATGGCTTGCGCCTGGAACTCGCGGGCGCTGTGGGCGTCGAGATAGGGCGAATGGAGGGCATCCTCGACGACTAACGCGCGCCGAGCCGCAAGAACCGAGGTAGTCAAATTCGCCTGGTCCACTTGCGGCTTCACGTTCGGGTAATCAGGGCGCCAGGGGCCGTAGGTCGCCGCTGACGTCGGCAATCGCCGGGCTTCGTCCCAGAGCGTGATATAGCATGCGTCGGCCTCGAACAGCGCGCCCAGCCGGTCGGCCAGCAGCTGGAGCAGTGCGCCCAGATCAGACGTTTCCAGCGAGGCGCGGGTGATGTCGTTAAGCGCAGTCAGGGCGGCGTCGGTCTGGAGCAGTTCACGCGCGCTGTCTGCGACGTGCTGTTTCAGCGCCGCCTGCTCAGTATCCGCCTGATGATACGTCTCGTTGACAGCCTCGAGGAACGCCTTTAACTCCGGGGGAGCGGCGTTAAGATGGCCGAAATGCTGTTCCAACTGCTGACGCAAGACCGGGTGCCAGGGCCGGGACGCGCGTCCATTGTCCGGCGGCGCGGCAGCAGGAGTTTCCGATTGGGCTTCTTCGGAGGCAGGCGTGGCTTTCGCCTTCTGGGGCAAGGACATGGCTATAATTATGAAGTATAGCCTAGAGTGGTTTCGCGCGCGAAGGGGTAAGAAGGTCCAGGCCGCGCCAGCCGTCCGGCCAGGGCCTTCTCAAGAAACCTTGACAGGGCAGAAACAAGTGACCTTATCCGGTAAGATGGTGGTCTGCGAAATCACGCCTAGAAACCGGAGAAGGTCAAGATGAACTATAGCACACTGGCTCTGCCGCTGGAATGCGGTGCCTTGACCTCGGCAAGAGGTTCGGATAGAATGCAAGTTGGTTGAAGGCATCACTCAAGGGTGGAATCAAAATGTGCCTCTCGCCAATCTGTGTTGTCCCGATGGATAAAAGCAAGTTGGCGAAGGCCATTCAAGCGTTGTTGGAGAGAGCATATCTATCAGCAACACATCGAAAAATGGCTAGCGGGTCAACTATCAGGGAATCGAGGTAAAGAGAGGTTAATGCTCTCTGCTCATGTGCGGCGGTGGTGCCTGGAACGGGCTGGCTACAAATGCGAAGAATGTGGCTGGGACAGACTAAATCCGTTTACAGGTAAAAAGCCGCTGACGGTGCATCATATCGACGGAAACGCAAAGAATACTCAGCCAGAAAATCTCAAAGTCCTCTGTCCTAACTGCCATAGCCTAACTGAAAACTATGGGAGCTTGAATAAGGGACATGGGCAAGCAGGTCGTTATACGCGGGTGTGGCGCAACGGTAGCGCAGAATCTTCCCAAGATTAAGGTTGTGGGTTCGAATCCCATCACCCGCTCTTTCAAGAGGAAAGACGGAAGGCCAGAATCCTTCCGTCTTTTTTCATCCTCCGCCCCCTGAAGGGGATCTTCGACCTTGCCCGTCGTAAGGCCCGCGTAACAACTGCTGGCTATGCTAGACTCCATGGTGATGCCAGCCGCTCCTCCGCCCTCCATCCTCGTCGTGGACGACGAAGACACCATCCGCGAAGTCATCCGGCGCTACCTGGAGCGGGATGGGTTCGTCGTGCGCGAGGCCGCCGATGGGTACGCGGCGCTCGACGCCCTCGGCGAGGCGCTCCCGGATCTCATCGTCCTCGACCTGATGCTCCCCGGCATCGATGGGTTGAGCCTGACGCGCCAGTTGCGCACCCTCAAGATGCCCGGGGCGGAGGAGCGCAGTCGCATTCCGATTATCATGCTCACGGCCAAAGGCGAGACCAGCGACCGGATTCGCGGCCTGGACCTGGGCGCGGACGACTACATGGCAAAGCCCTTCAGCCCGCAGGAACTGGTCTCGCGCGTCAAAGCCGTCTTGCGCCGCGCCCACGAAGGCGCCTCGACCGCGGGCCCTGGCGGGCAGGCGCTCGAATTTGAAGGGCTGCAGATCGACCCGGCCTCGCACACGGTCAGGCGCGACGGGAACGCGGTGCTGCTGACCGCCAAAGAGTTCGAGCTGTTGTGGTTCTTTGCGCGCCACCCCAGACAGGTCTTCACCCGCACGCAACTGCTCGACCGGGTGTGGGGCTACGAATTTTCCGGCGACCCCTCCACCGTCACCGTCCACATCCGCCGCCTGCGCGAAAAAATAGAGCGCGACCCCTCCCAACCGCGTTATATCCTCACGGTCTGGGGCGTGGGCTACAAGTTCGAAGGGTAAAGAGAGCCTCGGATGGCGAAGTCCCGTCTGAGCATTTACCTCCTCGGCATCCTCTCGGCGCTGACGCTGACGATCACACTGGTCGCGGCCCTCATGCGCCCGCCGATGGACGACTTGCTCTCGCTCGCCCTGTTGTTCGGCAGCACCAGCGCAGCCTCGGCGATCATCGGCTTCATCTCCCACCAACTGGGCTGGTGGCGGCAGCTCCGCACGCTCAATCAGACGCTCACGCTGGGCTACGTCCTCGCCGCCGCGCTCACCCTGCTCAACGTGTGGATCACGGCGCGGCTGATGTTCATCAACGCGCACGACCTCACCCTCGCCGGTCTGCTGCTGCTCTTCGCCGGAGGCATTTCCATCGCGTTCGGCTATTTTCTCTCCACCTCGATCACCCAGACGCTGCGGGAGCTCGTCCGCGCGGCCCACCGTCTGAGCGAGGGCGACTTCGGCGCGCGCGTCCCGTCCGCCGGGCGGGACGAAGTCGCCCAATTGGCGCAAGCCTTCAACGCGATGGCCGCGCACCTGGAGCAGGCCAACGCGGAAGCCAAAAAACTCGACGCCGCGCGGCGTGACCTGGTGGCCTGGGCCTCGCACGATCTGCGCACGCCGCTCGCCTCGCTACGGGCCATGCTCGACGCGCTGGCCGACGGCGTGGTGACCGAGCCGGAAACCGTGGCGCGCTACGTGCGGCAGAGTCAGGCCGAAATAACGCGGATGAGCAAACTAATTGACGACCTTTTTGAACTGGCGCAGCTGGACACGGGCAATCTCGTCCTGCGGTGCGAGGTCAGCTCCCTCGCCGATTTGATCTCCGACACGCTGGAGGGCTTCACGCCGCGCACCCAGGCGCAAGGCCTGATCCTGAGCGGCGCGGTCGCCGCCGACGTGGACCCGGTGTGGATGGCGCCGGAGAAAATCAGCCGGGTGCTGCAAAACCTGATCGAGAACGCCATCCGCCATACGCCGCCGGGCGGAGTCATCCGGCTGCAGGCCGAGAGGCAGGCCCACGACGTCGTCGTCAGTGTGACGGACACGGGCGAAGGCATCGCGCCCGAGGATTTGCCCCGTGTGTTTGACCGGTTTTATCGCGGCGACGCCGCCCGGGCGCGGCGCCAGCCGCGCAACGGCCCGGCGGGCGGCGGCGCGGGCCTGGGCTTAGCCATCGCCAAAGGCCTGGTCGAGGCCCACGGCGGGCGCATCTGGGCGGAGAACGCGACGAACAGCGGCGCGACAATTTGGTTCACGCTCCCTAGAACTGGACAGGAGGCATAGATGAACAAAAGCCTTTGGCTTTGGTTTGTCGCGGCGGCGACGGCGTGTTCCCCCGCCGTCCGGCCTTTGTCCTCGCCGGCAGTCTCCGAGCAGCGCGTAACGGAGGCGGCGCCGGTTCAAACGACTGCGCCGCGGACGGAGGTCAATTTGAAGAACTACGGCCCTGCTCCTGAATTGACGAACGAAACCTGGTTGAACACCGACCAGCCCCTGCGCCTGGCCGACCTGCGCGGTCAGGTCGTACTGCTTGACTTCTGGACCTTTGGCTGAATCAATTGCCAGCGGGTGATTCCCTCGTTGAGGGAATGGCACAAGACTTATGGCCCGCAGGGGCTGGTGGTGATCGGGAACCACTACCCTGAGTTCCGTTACGAGGCCGACCTGAATAACTTGAAGGACGCCGTCCGGCGTCTCGATCTCCCCTATCCGGTGGCGCAGGATAATGACGGACGCACCTGGGACGCCTATGGCGTGCGCTACTGGCCGACTCTGTTCCTGATTGACAAGCGGGGGAACATCCGTTACCAGCACATTGGCGAGGGGCGCTACGCCGAAACCGAAGCAGCCATCCGCGCTTTGCTGGCGGAACCCACATCCTAGCAGCGCGGCGGAAACTCGCCGTCGGTTTCCCAGGCCGTTGGGGTCTCGGAGACCCCAACGGTCTGCGTCTGAAACCGGCGATAGATTTCCGCCGATGCGGCCCTCCGTCTTGCTGCGGAGGATCCGCCTGGCTGTCAGCCGGGCGATTCCGTTTTTCCGCGACATTTTCCTACCATTTTCAAACAAAAATGGTTTGCTTGGCAAACAATTTGCAACCTTTTGCATATTGCAACTTTACCGCAACGGAGGATAATAAAGATCATCAGCGACCTTAAACCGCCAACTCACAAGCGATAAGTTGACACCACCTATGCCTCCTGCGCGCGCCAAGATTCTTTACATCGAAGACAATGCGGAAAACCGGTTGCTGATCCAGCGCGTGTTGGAAGCCGAAGGCTACCTGGTCTTTCTCGCGCCGAATGCCAGAGACGGATTAGCGCAGGCGATGGCCGATCCACCCGACTTGATTTTGATGGACATTAACCTGCCGGAGGTGGACGGCTATACGACCACGGCGCGGCTCAAAGCCACGCCCGGCCTGGAGACCATTAAGGTGATTGCCCTCACCGCCAACGTCATGCGGGGCGACCGCGAGAAGACGTTAGCCGCAGGCTGCGACGGCTACATTCAAAAGCCAATTGACGTGGACCAACTGCCGCGCCAGATTGAACGCTATCTGGAAGACTGAAACACCCAGGCCCGGCGCTTCACGGTCGGGCGGCTCAAATCCATCCTAAAAGGTAATGAGAGAAACGGTATGTCTGATAATCCCCCGCCCCACCGGGAGCCAGTCCAACCCAAAGATGCGACCGTCCTCATCGTCGAGGATAACGTCTCCAACTTCGTGCTCATGGCCCGCATGTTAGCCTACATGGGCGTTCCCCGGTGCGAATGGAAGACCTCCGGCTGGCAGGTGGTGGAATTCGCGGATACCTTGCCCAAGATTGACCTGATCTTAATGGACATTCGCCTGCCGTACGAGGACGGCTACGCGGCCCTACAAAAAGTCCGCTCGGCGCGCCGCCTCAAAGACACGATGATCGTCGCCGTGACGGCCGAGGCCAGCCAGGAGCAAATGACCAAGGCCCGCGCCGCCGGTTTTGATGGTTTCCTGGGCAAGCCGCTCGACCCCGACCGCTTCCCCGACCAGATTCGCCGCCTGTTACGCGGCGAGCAGGTATGGGAAAGATAAGCGAAGGCAGCCATGCGTAGTCCGTGGATCAGCAGCATCTTCCGGCCGGGTCGTGAGACGGTGCCGCTGCATCGCGCGCGCGGCGGCCTGGCCCGGCTGCTGCTCATCGTCCTGCTGCCGCTCGTCCTCGGCCCGCTCCTGACCGTCGCCCTGCTCCTCTACCGTCAAGCGCAGGCCGACATCACCCATCAAGTCCTGGCCCAACTGACTGCCCTCTCCAGCCTCAAAGAAAAGCAAATTGACGACTGGGCCTTCAACCGTCAGGCCGACATGAACAACCTGGTGAAAACACCGGACGTGCTGGCGGCGGCGCAGGCCTTCGTACTCGTCGAAGATCCCCTTCAGGGGGAAGCCCAGGGTCAGGCCGGCATGCGCGCCGCCGGCCAGGCGCTGCAGAGCCGCTTTGACGCCTACCTCCGCGATACTAACAACGCCGAGTATTTCGCGCTGCTGTTGGCGCGCGCCGACACTGGCGAAGTGGTGCTGGCCAGCACCTCCGGCCAGAAGATGCTCGGACAAAAATTCCTCAACGAGGTGTACTTCCGGACAGCGCGCGGCGCCGCGCTCGTCGCGCCCGCCCGATACGACCCGCGCCTCAACGCGCGCGAAGTGACTATCGTCGCCGCCGCCCCCATCCAGGACCCGAAACAGGGAACGATTGCCGTGCTGATGGGCATCATCCCCGACGACCGC
>DAOTXG010000627.1:0-4409 GCA_034435515.1 Anaerolineales bacterium | reverse complement strand
GATCTCGACCGTCAGCGCGGTGATCGGCGACGAGACGCTCGACACCGGTTTTCACGTCACGACGCCCGACGCGCCCGCCGTGCAGGGCTACCTGAGCCGCATGGCCGCCGCCGGGCTGACGCACTGCGTCCTCGAAGTCACCTCGCACGGCCTGGCCCAGCACCGCGTCGCCGCCTGCGACTTCGACGTCGCCGTCGTGACCAACGTCACCCACGAGCACCTGGACTACCACAAGACGTACGAAAACTACCGCGCCGCGAAAGGCCGGTTGTTTGAAAACCTGAGCACCGCCGCACATAAGCCCGGCGTGACCAAGACCGGGGTCCTGAATCTCGACGATAGTTCCTATGACTACCTGCGCTCCCTCCTCCAGGAGCGCGCCCTCACCTACGCCCTCCGGGACAGCGACCTCCGTCACCCCGACTTCTGCGCCGCCGACATTCGCCACACCCCCGATGGCCTCCACTTCCAATCTCTAATCTCCAACGCGCAGCGTCTAATCTCTAATTCTCCAATCTCCAACGCACAGCGTCCACTCTCCAATTACCAATTACCAATTACCACCTCCCTCCTCGGCGACTACAACCTCTCCAACTGCCTCGCCGCCCTCGCCGTCACCGTTGGCGCGCTAGGCATTTCGCCGGAGGCCGCGCAGCGAGGCATCGCCGCCGTCAAGGGCGTGCCGGGCCGCATGGAGCGGATTGACCTGGGTCAGCCCTTTACGGCCATCGTGGACTTCGCGCACACGCCGAATGCGCTGCGCCGCGCGCTCGAGGCGGCCAGGCAGATGCTGACCCCCACCCTGACCCTCCCCCATCGTGGCGCGAAGCGTGTTCACGATGGGGGAGGGCCGGGAGGGGGTAAAGGCCGTATTATCGCCGTCTTTGGCTCGGCGGGGTTGCGCGATGTGGAAAAGCGCCGCCTGATGGCCGAGACCTCCGCCGAACTCGCGGACGTCACGGTGCTCACCGCCGAAGACCCGCGCACCGAATCGCTCGACGCCATCCTGGACATGATGGCCCATGGGGCGCGCGCTAAAGGCGGGGTTGAAGGAAAAACCTTTTACCGCATCCCCGACCGGGGCGAGGCTATCCGCTTCGCCCTCCGCCTGGCGCAGCCGGGCGACATCGTCCTCGCCTGCGGCAAGGGGCACGAGCAGTCCATGTGCTTCGGCGCGACCGAGTACCTTTGGGACGACTGCACGGCCGTGCGCGCTGCTTTGGCTGAGTTGCTGGGCGTGGCGGGGCCGGAGATGCCGAGGCTGCCGACCAGCCAGGCTTTGAACCACTGAAGCACTGAAAGGGGTGAGCGCGCCCGGGATGGAGAGGGCCGAGCCTGCAGTCAGGTGGCGAAGGCTGCCATTTCAGTCGGAACGGACAGAGATGGAGAAGACTGAAACCGCTCCGGTGCAGGGGCGGTGGCACGCTGGGACAGGTCTGCGCGGAGGTTATACGGAGTTGTCAAGTGGCGCTTTCTGGTCGGCTGTTTTCGGCCAGCCGAAGGCCGGTGCCGGGATGTCCGAGAGCGGGCCTGTGGCGCAAGCGCCGGGGCGTGTCGGGAACTATTCCAGCGACGACGGATGATAATCCGATTGAAATTCGGGCGGGGTTTCAGAAGGAGATGGGGGCGGAGCGGCCTCGGCCTTCGGCGCGGCCGGCTTAGGCGGCCCCGATTTTTGCAGGGCGCGCTGTAACTGCCACAGGATGAACCGCTGGCGCAGCGCCATGGCGCGGGCGATGTTCCACAACACGCGCGTGCCGAGCGTCGAGTCGTCCTCGCACAGCGCCAGCAGCCGGTCGCGGTCCAGCTTCAAAATCTGCGCGCCATCCGGCCCGGCGCGCAGGTCGGCGCTGCGCAGGCCGCCGTCGAGCATCGCCAGTTCGCCGGTAATCTGGCCGGGGGTCAGCGAGGCCACGTAACGCAGGTTCTTCACCGACTGGCCGGGGGTCGCGTCCGGGTCGCTCCAGACCTCCACCGTGCCGTCCTGCACGATGTACATTTCCGTCCCGGAGTCTTCCATTTTGACGATGGTCTCGCCGGGCTTGTACAGCCTCTGGTGGAACTGCGCCGCCAGGCGCGTGCGCTGGGCCTGGTTCAGGCTGTTGCCCACGTCCGAGTTGCCGAGGAAGTGCGCCACCTCTTGGGTGGCGGCGATGTCGTCGTCGGCGGCCTGGGTGGACTCGGTGGTGAGGAAGGGCAGGCCGAGGAACGCGGCGATGTATCGGCGCGTGATGTCGGGCGTCTCGAACTGCGGCCAATGCCCGGCTTTGGGGATGATGCGCAAGTCGGCGGTGTGCCATTCGTCGGCCAGCACGCCCGAGTCGCGCAGCGGCACGGTGTTGTCTTCCGCGCCCCACAACACGAGCGCCGGCGGCTCAATCTTGCCGAGTTGCCCGATGAGGTTGTTCTCGCGCATGGCGAAATAGCACTCGGTGCGGGTGCGGCCCTGCCCTTGGCGGCGGGCGTCGGCGCGCACGCGCTGGTAATCGCTTTCGGTGATGCCGGTGCGCACGGAGAACGACACCGGGCGCATGAGATAATCCGTGATGCGGATGACCAGATTCTCGATGAGGCCGGTGCCCATGAGCGCGACGATGAGCCGCTCCAGCCCGATATTCTGAAGCGTGCGGGGGATGGAGTAAGCCAGGTTGATGGTGTTGGAAAGATTGCCGCTGATGGTGGGGCAGATGAGCACCATGCGCTCGACGAGCACCGGGTAGCGCAGGGCGAGCGTGGCGCTGATCATGCCGCCCATCGAGTGGCCCACCAGCACCACCGGCCCGTCGCTCACTTGCTCGATGAGTCTGGCGAGGAGGTCGGCGTAGTCGGGGATCGTGACGCGCTTGTCGAGCGGCGGCGAATCGCCGTAGCCAGGCAGGTCAATGGCGAAGCAGTGAAAGCGTTGGGAGAGCAGAGACAGGAGCGGCTTGAGCGCGTACCACGACGACGACCAGCCGTGGAGCAGGATGCAGACCTGCCGCTTGGGGTGGCCCTGCTGCATCGCGTGAATCTGGTGACCGTCAACGTTGAAGAGTGGCATCTTCGGCTCGGCCCTCGTCCCGACTCCGGTCCCGGGGGCTGCCTGTGTATTATAGCCACTCCGCTGATTCTCGACAATTTCCGCCAGGGGGCTTTGTCTGTCTTTAGTTAAGATTTGGTTTGTCGCTTACGCCGACACCTGACAGGTGTCGGCGGCGTAAAGCAAACAGGAATCTGCTCTAGTGCATGTCGGTAGATTTCTCCAGCGGCGGCATGACCGCTAGAAAGTCGTGTTGAAAGCGTTCGCGGTAACTCTCCAGCAGCGCCTCGACGCGCGCCGCATCGGGCGACGACACGATCAGGCCCGCGTGATACTTCTTCTTCAAGCGCCACATCACCTCGGGATCGGCGTAGGGCGAGAGGTCGGGCCATTCCTGCCGGGCGAGGCAGTTGATGACGCCGGCGTAGCCCGACCGGGTCGGCGGCAGTGCGTAGGGTTCCCCGCGCAGGAAAGCCACCTCGATTTTCGCCCACTCGGCCCACAGGTTGACGCCCGTGGCGAACTCCACCGCCTCGGCGATGTTCGCGCCCCCCACTCGCGCCGCGCATTCCAAAAAGTACAACCGCCCATCGGCGTGGGCCTTGATGTATTCGGCGTGCGTCGCGCCCCGCAGCGCGCTCAAGGCCTTGAGCAGCTGCGCGTTGAGGGCCAGCAGCGCAGCCGAGTCCGCCGAGGCGCGGTCGAGCGTGCGGGTGACGAACACCCCCCCGCCCTGGTACACGCTCATCGGCGGCAGGCGGTACTGGCTGGCGACGGCGAAGGCCACTTCGCCGTCGCGCACCAGCGCATCCACGTGGAACACGTCGCCGGGGATGAACTGCTCCAGCACGAAGAACGACTGCTGGTCGCCGAGCTGCTCCAGGATCGGCCACAACTGGTCGGCGTGCTCGATCTTCTTGATGCCCATCGAACTGGCCTCGGAGCGGGGTTTGAGCACCCAGGGCGGCGGTACGCGCGCCATGAACTCGCGCAGGCGGTCGTAGTTGAACACGCCGGTGAACTCCGGGACGAGAATCCCGCCCGCCCGCGCCTCGGCGCGCATCGCCAGCTTGTCGCGGAAGTGGCGGGCGTGCGATTCCTTCAGGCCGGGCAGGCGCAGGTGATCGCGCAGCAGCCCCGCCGTCTCCACGTCGAAGTCGTCCAGCGCGATAATCTGGTCAATCGAGCGAGAACGCGCCAGGTAACTGATGGCGTGCACGACGTCCGGGCGCTTCGTCAGGTCGGGCATGAAGTAGAGGTCGTCAATGCTCTCGCGCGGCCAGTCCTCGTCTTTGAACGATTCTTTGGCGACGACGAGCACGGCGCACCCCAATTGCCTGGCCTGCCGGATGAAAGCCGCGCCCTTGAAGTAGGAGGCGAGGCAGAGGAG
>DAOTXG010000626.1:0-4785 GCA_034435515.1 Anaerolineales bacterium | reverse complement strand
GGAATTTGGTACAATTACCACAACCCCATTCCCTAAGAAGGAGATACTCTCATGCCTACTCGCACCGCATCTGCTGAATGGAAAGGAACGCTGAAGGAGGGCGCCGGCGTGATGAGGCTCGGCAGCGGAGCCTACGAAGGCGCCTACACCTGGGCCTCGCGTTTCGCCGAGGAAAAGGGCACCAACCCTGAGGAACTTGTCGGCGCGGCGCACGCCGGCTGCTTTTCGATGTTCCTCTCCGCCCTGCTCACCCAGGCCGGCTTCACGCCCACCCGCATCCACACGACGGCCAACGTTCACCTCGGCGAAGGCCCGACGATTACCCTGATTGAGCTCAACACCGAGGCCGATGTGCCCGGCCTGACCGAAGCCGCGCTGAGGGAGCACGCCGAGGCCGCCAAGAAAGGCTGCCCGGTCTCCAAGGCGCTGGCCGGGCCGGAGATCAGGCTGATGGTCAAGCTGGTGGGGTAACTACTCAGCCCGGTGTTTTTTTGAACGCTGATAGCGCTGATCAGGCTGATTGTCGCTGACCCTTGCACCGCCCGCAAGGGCAGGTGTGATTCAAAAAGAAAATCAGCGTCATCAGCGGTGTTTTTTCAGCGGAATCAGCGTTCTCCACCGCTCGGCCTGAGGATTACCTGGCGGGCTAATTGGGATTTGGGATTTCTTAAAACATCCCTGCCATGATCTTGGCGAGCGACTCTTTCGACGGGCGAAGCCTGGCCTCCGGCAGGCGGGCGAGGGGTACATCGTCCAGCCGCTCAACCTCGGCCAGATTCGGGCGACTGCCGTCCACGTAGATCAGGCCGGTGATGAACAACTGCCGGTCGCGCGCCTCCTCCAACAGGCGGATGGCGGCCAGGCGGTCGGTCGGGTCGTGGCTCTTCTCGTCCAGCTTTTTGAGCACGATCTTCGAGCCGTCGTGCAGAGTCACTTCCTTCGTCTCGCCGGGCGCGTAGTCCACCGTGATTTCCTCCTGCGGCGCGACGTAGGTGAAATCGTTGATGCGCTCGTCGTGCGCCTTGCCCCAGGCGTAACTCTTGGTCGAGTCGTCCTTGTTGTTGAAAGTCACACACGGACTGATGATGTCCAGGAGCGCGGTGCCGCGATGGCTGATCGCCGCCTTGAGGAGCGTCGTGACCTGCTTGGGGTCGCCCGCAAACGAACGCGCCACGAACCCGCACCCGGAGGCAATCGCTTCCAGGCACAGGTCAATGGGCAGGAACTCGTTCCGCCCCGCGTATTTGAGTTCCTGGCCCACGTCGGCGGTGGCGGAGAACTGGCCTTTGGTCAGGCCGTACACGCCGTTATTCTCGACGACGTAGACCAGGCGCACGTTGCGGCGCAGGAGATGCTTGAACTGGCCTATGCCAATGCTGCCGGTGTCGCCGTCGCCGCTCACCCCGATTCCTAACAGGCGGTGATTGGCGGTCAGCGCGCCCGTGGCGACAGACGGCATGCGGCCATGCAGGGCGTTGAACCCAAACGAGCGGCTCAGGAAGTAGGCCGGGCTTTTGCTGGAACAGCCGATGCCGCTGAACTTGAGCGTGTTTTCAGGCCGGAGGCCCAGCTCGTAGCAGGCGTCAATGATGCGGGCCGAGATCGAATCGTGGCCGCAGCCGTTGCACAGCGTCGAGTCGAGGCCCTTGTAGTCGGCCTTGCTCAGGCCGATGACGTTGGTCTTGACCGGCGCGGAAGCGGAAACAGTCGCCATCTCAACCTTCCTTCTGAAGAATAGTCTGGGTCAGCCAGCGCGCCGTCAGCGGCAGACCGTCCGAGTGATTGCAGGCGATCAAGCGCGCCGCGTGCTCAGGCGCGTGCAGGCGGAGGAGTTGGAGCATCTGAGCGTCTGTGTTCATTTCCACCACGTACAGGCGCTGGTGCGCGGCGATGAAATCGCGCACTGAGTCCGCCAGCGGCAGGGCGCGCAAGCGCAGGTACGAAGTCTTGACTCCCTGCCAGGCAAGCCGGGCGCGGGTTTCGGCAACGGCGGAGTCGGCGGAGCCGTAGCTGATGATCGCGATCTCCGCGCCCGGCGTGCGGTCCTCAACCGGTTGCGGCGCAATCTGGCGGGCCGTCTCGAATTTGCGGCCTAGCCGTTCCATGTTCTTCACCCAGTCGTCGGGGCGCTCCGAATAAGCCGAGCGCTCGTTGTGCCCAGAGCCGCGCGTGAAGTACGCGGCGAGCGGGTGGTCCGTGCCGGGGAGCGTGCGCCAGCCAATGCCGTCGCCGTCCACGTCCTTGTAGCGGGCAAAGCCGCCCAGCCGGTCCAAATCTTCGGCGCTCAGCACCTTGCCGCGATCCATCGGCAGGTCGGGATAATCAAACGGCTGGCTCATCCATTGGTTCATGCCGAGATCCAAGTCGCTTAACACGAACACCGGTGTTTGCAACCGCTCGGCGAGGTCGAACGCGCGCCAGCCGAACTCGAAGCACTCGTACACCGAGCCGGGCAGCAGGCAGACGTTCTTGCTATCGCCGTGGCCCAGCCAGTAGGCGGCGAGGAGGTCGCCCTGCGAGACGCGCGTGGGCAGGCCCGTGCTCGGCCCCATGCGCTGGATATCCCAGATGACGGCGGGGATTTCGGCGTAGTAGCCGAGGCCGGCGAACTCGGCCATGAGCGAGATGCCGGGGCCGGAGGTCGAGGTCATCGCGCGCGCGCCGGCCCACCCCGCACCCAACACCATGCCCAGCGCGGCGATCTCGTCCTCGGCCTGAAGCACCGAGTAGGTCGGCCGCTTTGTCTCCGGGTCCAGGCGGAGCTGCGGGAGGTATTCGTTCAGCCCGTCGGCCAGGCTGGTGGCCGGGGTGATGGGATACCAGGCGGCGAACGTCACGCCGCCGTAGATCGCGCCGAGCGCGGCGGCGGTATTGCCGTCAATCATGATCATCCCACTGGTCTTGTCCATCTTCTCTACGCGGTAGGGGTCGGTCTTCGTCAGGTTCGCCGCTGCCCACTCCGCCGCGGCGCGGACGACCTTCATATTCGAGTCCACCGGCTTGCGCTTGCCCCTGAAGTGGAACAGGAGCGCGGCCTCGATGTCGGCAACGTCCATGCCCAGCAGGTGCGCCAGCGCGCCGACGTAGACCATGTTGGCCACGTACGTGCGCAGTTTGGCGTCGGTTTCATTTTCGGCGGAGAGTTTCTTGACCGGGATGGGGTAATAGGTCAGGTCCGCGCGGTTAAGCGGCATCTTGATGTCGTCGGCGTACATGAACACCCCGCCCGACTCGACCATCTGGTGGTCTTCGAGCGCCGTGGCCGGGTTCATGGCGACGACGATTTCCGCGCGGGGCCGCCGGGCGACGAAACCGTCGAAACTAAGGCGGATGGTGTACCACGTGGGCTGCCCCTGGATGTTGGAGGGGAACAGGTTCTTGCCGCTCACCGGGATGCCCATTTTGAACAGTGCGCGCAGCAGCGTCGTGTTGGCGGTCTGGCTGCCGGAGCCGTTTTTGGTGGCCACGTTGATGACAAAAGCGTTGACCACTGGGGCGCGCTCTGTGCGGGGTATGGCCTGGGGGCCAGGTTGAATTTCTGTGATAGTCATTCTACAAATCTCCTCTATTCAGACCCTAAGGGTCTTGGAGACCCTTAGGGTCTTGGGTGACAACTCAGGGCCGCGGGAGGCTGGCCGGAGCGGCCTCGCCCGCCGGGACGGTCAGAGACCGGGCCGCGGCGGCCTCGCGGTATTTCAGCAGCGAGGTATGCTCGACCAGCAGCCGGTATCCCTGATCCCAATCTCGGGCGATGATCGCCTCCACAATTTGCTCGTGGTAAGTCCACACGTCGCGCAGGTACTGGTAATCCGAATACACGCTCAGGCCGACGGCTTCGTAAGCCTCCCAGTAGGCTTCGAGCAGGCCCTTGACAAAGGGATTCTCTAAGCGCCGGAAGATCGTCAGGTGCAAATCACGATGCTCGGCGTGGGGGATCTGGATGGGCTGGCCGTTGAGTTTGGCCCACGCCTCGCGCACGAGGCCGCGCAGGTGAGCCTGGTCGTCGGGCGTGAGCAAGGCCACGGCCTCGTGCCAGAAACAGGCCTCCAGGTGTTCGCGGAGGGCGCTGAATGCTTGAAACTGAGCGGGGTCACTGGCCAGGGCATAAAGCAGGCTGAAGCGGACAGCGGGGAGAAAACTATATTCTTCGAGCCGGATGCCCGTGCGGGGTTTGACATCCACGAGGCCCAACGCGCGGGCGACCTCCAGTTGCTCCCGCAGTTTGCCGGTGCTGATTTTCAGTTCACCGCTCAATTCCTCAAGCGAGGGCAACCTGTCGCCGGGCTGGCAGTTGTGGGTGACGATGTAGCGGAGAAGGTCGGAGTCGAGTTTGTTGAGCAACATACGCCAAAAAGAAGTTCAGATTAATGCGATTTATTAGAGGAATGAGATAATAGTAGCATACCCCTAAGGTGCTGTCAACCGAAATCACATCCCCCACACTTCAATCGTCACGCCGTTGACCTTTTCGGCGCGCCGGAAAATCTTCTCGGCCCAGGATTTCTCTGGACGGCGGTCGAACAACAGCAGATGGCCTTCGCTGGCGCCGCAACGATCCATATACTCGGCCGTCTGAGGCAAGCCTTCGGCCAGCGTTTGCTCTAGCGATCCGCGCAGAATTTTCAACTCCAGCACGGCGCGCTGCACGCCGCCCGGATAGGGCCAGAGGATCAACAGGTCGGTGCGCTTGCGCCCCAACGCGTATTCGCGCTCGATGCGTCCCCCCGCGTTGACAATCCGCTGGAGGAAGGCTTGGGTGAGCAGTTGCGGCCCGGCTTCCTGGTA
>DAOTXG010000625.1:0-5808 GCA_034435515.1 Anaerolineales bacterium | reverse complement strand
ATCTCGTTCGATAACCCCGCCCTCGGCGCATCAGGAACATTCGAAGCCAAGATCATGCCTCAGGAGGGTATGGTATTGCGCGGGTTGGAGGCCATTGGCGAGCGCGACCCCAATGCCGCCCGGCAGATTGCGGGTAGCATCGCTTCTCAGGCCAGGGAGGGATTAGTCGGGGGCGGCACACCCCCATCGTTTGAAAACCCATCACTGAGCGGGATGGGCAAGTCTGAAATTGACATGGACGCCGCCGCGCGATCGGCCGCTACGCTTGTGGGCGGCATTGACCGTATGCGCGCCGAGCTGGACGAGTACCAGAAGAACCCCAGGGGGAGCAAGCCCAAACTGTTCCGCCAAGCCGCGAACTGGATGGCAAAGCAGGGGTTTGGCATCCCCGGCATGGAGGCGTGGGGCAGATTTGTGGGGCAGGAGTTTGGCGTCTCCTTCGGTCCCGGGTCCGACCCTAACGACCCCTGGACACATTCCTACAGCGCGAAGACGCAACGGCCCGCGGGGCAACCCTACGATCCAGACCTTCCACCTCAACCGCCTGGCGGCAGCTACAGGTGGAGTTACGACGAGGGCGCGTGGGTGCCGGCAGGGCCTGGAGCGAGCGCACGCTCAGCCCCGCCACCGGCCAGCGGCGCGCCTCCGGGTGGTACACCCCCGCCACCTGGCGGCGGTCGAGTGCCAGAAGATGATGAGAACATCCCATTTGGCGGCGACCAGGAGCCCGGGGACACAGCACAGTCTAGGGCTGGGGCAGAGGCCTCTGAGAAAAAGGGCTTCCGTCAGTTCATGGCGCGGCAGGCGGTGATTGGCAAGTTGCATGTCAAGCAGGCGGCGCGCCTCCTCCCCCGGATGTGGGAACAGATTGAGACGGGCCTCAAGACCGGAATCTTCTCCGGTTCGGAGGTCAGCGAGAGGACTGGCCTTGAGTTCAATACCAAGCTCGTCCAGGCGATGCAGGCCATCTCCAAGGCGCATCGCGGTTCGCGCATCAGTGGTTCGACTCTCGCCCCGCACGCGCTTTTCATGCACAACGTCTACGAGCGCGCCATGCAACTTGGCACAGTGGAACGCGCCGAGTTGCTGAAGCAGTTCCCGGACATGACCCCGGAAGAGGCGGGACAGGCGATTATGGCGCGGCAGAAACAAATGTCCGACCTGGAAAAGTTTGCTCAAAGCCCTGAGTTCAGCAATGCCGGGCCGCTGCGGTATGACCCGGAAAAGGGCTACTCCGTCTCGCCTCGCCCTGCGCCGGGCGTGGCAACGGCGGGCGTTGGCAAACTTGGTAGTCTCGCGCCCGATTTTCAGATGGCGCGCTATGACGCAGATCGCGGCTTCCTGAAGGCCGTTGATGTGGCAACCAAGGCGTTTGAGCGGCTAGGAAGCGCTTCTAACGAAGTAGCAAAGGTCGAGGAAAAGCGGTTCAAGGACGCCGACAAACTCGCCACAAACTACGAGCGGATGACGGCCAAACTTTCGGCGCTGGAAAAAGGCGTCGAAAAGCAGATGGCTGGCCTGAGCGATGAGGAAAAGCAGGAGTGGCTTGACAGCAGGACGGGCCAAAGAGTCACCGGGCAGATGCGCCAGTTGAGGAACAAACTCGCATTTGCCGAGCGCCAACTTGGTATTGCGGAGCGCGAGGGCGAAGGCGGCGAGGGCGGAGGCGGCGAGGGAGGGGGAGGTGGCTGGCTTGGAGGCTTGGGCAAGGGGCCGCTACGCGGCTTTGCGCGCGCATTGGGCGGCGGGCAACTGATGACCGGCCTCCAGATGTTCTACTTGAGCCGGATTGGAAACCTGTTCATTGACCCGGCTCTGCAGGGCGCATTTGCGGGCGGCAAGGCCGAGCAGATGTACGGCGCGACGATGGCGCAGGCAGGAATGGGCGCGCCCTATATTGGAACGGGTATGCAGGCGATGGGCGCGTTCCAGGGCTTGCAGATGGCACAGAACCGGCAATCGGCGGCCACCTGGGCCGCGGCGGCCCGCTGGGGTGCCGGAGCGTTCGAGGGCGCACAGGGCGGGACAATGAGCATCCTTGGCCCAGCGCTCGGCGCAGCGATGGCGGGCGGCTTCCTGGGCGGGCAGATTGGCCTGATGGCTGGCCCGCACGCAGGAGCGATGGGCTTCTTGGGCGGTGCGGCCCTGGCGGGAGGCGCATCACTCATAACGGGCATTGCCTCTCGGCAGGCGTACCTAGCCGAGAATCCTGAGTTTGCCGCATTCGAAAAGGGCAAGTCGTATCAGGAACTTCTTGACCTTGAGAACCGTCGCCGCAGGGCGCTTACGGGGCAGGGTGTTCGTCACTTTGGGGGAATGACGGTGCGCCCACCGACTGAGGAAGAAAAGTACGGGCTGGAGCTTCTTGGCGTGGCCGAGCGTGGCGGAACACGCGAGGAGATGGCAAAGCTTACGCCGGCCGAGCGCAATCAGGCAATGGGTGAAGTCGTCAGCCGAATGGCGAAGAAATACGGCCTGACTGACGAGGCAGCTTCCAGCATCTATGGCACTTCCCTGAAATTCCTCGGCGGTGGACTGGCTAACACTCAGCGCGTTATGGAGATGGTGCAATCCGGCATGGACCCCGAGGCGATGGCTCGCGCCTACCAGGGCTATTACGGCGGCGCGGTCTCTGGCGGCCTCTCGGCCTTCGTTCCCTACTCAACCGCGCCGGGCTATGTAGGCTCGGTGACGGCCGGCATGGGTACGACCTTCGCCCAGGCGATGACGCAGATTGGCGCGCCTCTCAACTTTGGGCAATTGTCTCAGTTGGGCGCGATGACGCCCGAGGACCTGCGGCGGTTTGGGAACATTGGGCAGGGCGCACTCGGCGCACAGCAGATTTATGAGCGGTACGGCCTCACCCCTCCGGCGGGTGGTGGAACGGCGGCACAGCAAGCCCAAGCATGGTTGAACCTGCGCGGGTCCCGCAACGTCCAGGAGGGCCGGGTTGAACTGAAGCCCTTCGACTTCAAAGAGGCACAGGCTAAGGCTCTGGCCGAGGAGCAAATGGCATCCTACTACGGCCAGATTGGGGCCTCGATGACAGCACGGGGCATCCCGACCGCAGGGGTTAGCCGCTACCTTCAGAATTTCCAGGCGGCCGGCTTTACCGTGCCGCAGTTGGAAATGTTCCAACAGGGGATGCAGGGCAACATGGATGTCCTGAGCGCGGCTGGCACCCGAACCGGGGCTAACTGGATGGTCACGCGGCAGACCGATCTCCAGCCCGGCGTAGCGGACTTTGGCGCGTTCTCGGTCGCGGGCGCTGGCGGGCGAGCGGTGAGTACGGCGGGGTTGCCGCTGTTCACGACCAATATGCGGATGGGCAGCCTCTCCGCTACACAAGTCATGTCCAATATCTTCCCGAAGATGGACATGAGTTCGCCCGTCTATCAGGCGTTGATGGGGCAAGGCGCAAGCAAGTACGGCGGTATGTGGGGCCTGCAGGACTACATGAGCGACCTGTCCTTTCAGGGGCAGATGGCCTCAGCCGGCGCGCAGATGCGTCAGTTGCAATTGGGCTATGCCTTCACGACGGGCGTAGGCTTGGAAAAATACGGGAAGACCATCCAGGGTGCGCCGCTGGCGCAGTTTGCGGCGACCTCCCTCGCGCAACCGGGCGGCCTGTGGGGGATACAGGATCAGCAGCGCGCCCTGCAACGGGAGCAGTTCGAGTGGCAACAGGGTTTTGCCGCTCGGGGGCAGGCGTTGACCGCTCAGCACTTCACTGAAAATTGGGGTTTCAACCGCCAGATGGCGACGACGCAGTTCGGTTGGCAGCAGGAGGATTTTGCACGCCAGCAGAGGATGATGGACTTGCAGCGTGGTTGGACGCGGGAGGACTGGACTTTCAACCGCGCCGGGCGTCAACGCCAGTTCGCATACCAGATGGAGGACATGGACGAAAACCTCCGCTTCCTGACCGGGCGCGAGCGCAAGGTGGCCCTCCGACAGCGCGACCGCGCGACGACGGAGTTTGTCATCGGTGAGGAGCGCGCTGGCGAGATGGAGAAACGCCAGAAGACAATGTGGAAGGAAGAGGACGACCGCTTTGCCACACAGCGGAAGCGCGCCATCGAGATGTTTGACCTCCAGATGAAGCGCGGTGACATGGAAAAGCGGCAGTTCGAGGAGCGGCAAGCCCTTGAAACCCTCAGCCGCGAGAAGCAAAAGGAAATGTTCGACGAGCGCGAGGCTCTGGAACTAAAGGCTCAGGACCTCCAGCGCACGCAGTACGACCTATCCAAGAAGGAGCAGGAGCGGGCGATTGGCGCACAGGCGGGCATTGCCGCGAAGATGCACGAGGCGCAGAAGGCAATGACGGAAATCAACCGTCAGCAAGACCTACAGGCCAATGCCCTGCGCTGGCGTATGAACACCGAGGCGGGCTTCTGGCGCGAAGTCGGGGAGATGCTCAGCCAGTGGGTGTACGCCATGTCGGGCGGCACGCGCACGCTCAACTTCCCCGGCCCGAACCTCGGCCTGTTGGCGCGGTCAGAGGGCAGCATGGGACACGCGGCCGGCTTTCACGGAATGGTGAGCGACCAGATGGCTATCGGCGCGCTTCGCAATAGCGACACGGTTGCCGAGCAAGGCCCGGAGTGGATTGACATCTACCCGATGAGCCGCCCGGTACTGCCCAAATCTTCCACCGGGGGAACGCCAGAAACAATCACCGTCAACCTGGTCCTGGACGGGCGCGTGATTGCGACCAACACGATTGAACTGCTGACCGAGCAGATTTATCTTGGAAGAGGCAGTTAGTCGCGAGTGGCGCGATCAAGCCACTCTATAGCGTCGTCATGCCTTTTTTGCCGTTCCAGCCGTTCCAGCCTCTTCCGTTCGGCTTCCTCCTCTTTTGCCAGGTGAATCAGCGCAATGGGAACTGCAATCAGGCAGACGATGACAAATATGGCTGTGCCCATGTCTCTCTCTCCTTTACCCTTGAAGTGTATCAGTGCACTTGGTAAAATGCAAATAGAACAAGCGTTCTAAACGCACTTCCTCGCCTGGGGTGATACAACAGCCGACAAGCCACACGAAGATTAGAGAACTATGACGCGAGATGTCGCTGCAGACATCTTCATCGACCTGGACACCTTCGTAGTCAACTATGGCAGCGCAAACCCTGAACTACATCATTCTCACAAACTCTAACTGGACGTTCAAACGGCGTTTCCGGGTCATCCAGGGCACCCTAAAGCCCATCATTCAGGGGGCACAAACCCTGCGTCGGACGACGACGGGCGCACTGGACGTGCAGGAGGGGGCGCGCTGGAAGGCATGGGAGATGACCCTCAAGGTCTATCACACCGATCCCGACCAGACGGTTTATTGGGATGGTAGCCAGTTCGGAAATCAAGACGATCTGGAAACATTGGCGAAGTTGAATAACCCGGCCAGCAATCCGAACAACACGCTCTGGTTCTACGAGAATCTTGACTCAGATGGGGATGGGGTGGGGGACCAGCACTCTGTGATCATGTACGCCAACATCGAGCGAGAGCCTGTCACCCCATATCTGACTGGTCAGCAGGCATTTTGCTATGTGCCTATCTTGCTGGAAAGGATTGCGGCCATCGCATGAGAAGCATATCCGGCGCGCTGGCAACCGCCCAGGCCTCTAACAGGCGCAAGCCTGTTATGCGAGTCACCATCCGCGACCGCCAACTAGCGTGGGTTACGAAATACGCGGCTAACCCCTGGAACATTACCTACGACTCGGTACAGGTCAGCGGAAAGGACTATGTG
The DNA here is from genome assembly GCA_034435515.1 of Anaerolineales bacterium. Classification (GTDB taxonomy): domain Bacteria; phylum Chloroflexota; class Anaerolineae; order Anaerolineales; family UBA6663; genus DATDRS01. The sequence goes on along the minus strand of DAOTXG010000625.1, from coordinate 54 downwards.
TATGGTGACGCCGAGGCCATGCCCAATGGCGATATTATCCGCGTCTGGGGCAAG
>DAOTXG010000624.1:0-5006 GCA_034435515.1 Anaerolineales bacterium | reverse complement strand
GTTGCCCCCACGGTTTCTTTGCTGCAGGAAGGCCGCCCGCGGCTGGGTCGGTTCCTGAGAACAGGCAGCCTTGGGGTGACATAACAGCATGGCCGCCTTCCTGTTCTTTGGTGAGGGAATGCCGTAAGGCGGCAGGGGAGATTGCAGCCGACGCTTCGCCGCGCACGGCTCGTGGTACAACTGCTCGCGCTCGCGGCTCGCGCGGCTGACGCAGATTGCTAGGCGCATCGGGGGCAGTTGGGTGCTGCGCCCACTCGAGGCTATTCTGTGGAACTACCAAAAAATCAAAAGTAACGAGAATCATATGACTGAGGAAGTCAAAATGAGGAAAGAAACACCAACTTATAAAACATTGGCTGACTGGATCAAACAGGAGGCGATTCCTTTTTCTCTTGAGTCCACAAATTTCAATAAAGCTATCGATAAACTGATGGCTTCTCTTGGATCAGTAAAACTATTGGGATTTGGAGAAGCGCTCCATGGCGGCGAGGAAATTCTTAGGCTCCGCAATCGGCTGTTTCAGCGCTTAGTGGAGACGTATGGTTTTAGTGCTATTGCTATAGAGAGCAGTTTCCCGCGGGCGCATATAACGAATGAATATGTGTTAGGTCATGGGCCAAAATCGTTTGAAGAAATACAAGATACTGGATTTGGTCAAGATTTTGGCAAACTTGAGGCAAATCGCGAGCTTGTGGAATGGATGAAAGAGTATAACGCTAGTCCAACTCATAAAACTAAACTCCGATTTTACGGCCTTGATATTCCAACCGGAACAATTGGTATTGCCAGTCCACGCCAAGCACTAAATTTTGTTCTTGACTACCTGTCTTCGATTGATAAAGAGAAGACGGAAAAACAACGTGAGCGTATTGAAAAGCTACTAGGGCAGGATGTTGACTGGGAAAATCCCGAAGCTCATATGGATCCGGCAAAATCGATAGGTCTCTCACCCAACGCCGCGACACTCCGTATAGAGACGGAAGACCTTGTTTCAGAACTTGAAGCACGTCGCCCCGAATTGACGGCAAAGACTGATCGAGATAGTTTTCTGGAAGCGTTGCAACACGCAAGAGTCTCACGAGGGTTACTGAACTTCCATGCTTCAATGGCCAGACCCTCTGGTAGTTATGCTGAGCGTCTTGGTATTCGAGACATGCTTCAGGCAGATAATCTCTTGTATATGATTTCTCGTGAAGAAAACAGAGGAAAAGTGTTTGCCTTTGCTCACAATAGCCACTTGAAACGAGGAACAGCTGAATGGCAAATTGGATCGGATATCGTTATCTGGTGGCCAGCCGGATCACAGCTCAGTGAAATATTAGGAGAAGGCTATGGGGTCATAGGTACAGGGCTCGGTGTTTCCGATGAGAATGGGATTGGTAAACCCGAAGAGGGAGCGCTTGAAGCACTACTGACTGCCACAGAAGGGCCGATCCGATTGGTTCCCACTCATAGAGGAAAAGGATTACCGACTTCCGAAATCGCCACGCTTCCGATTCGTTCAGGTAGCAAGAAAAATCCAACGTTCATTCCACTGACTCCTCAAAGTTTTACAGACTTTGATTGGTTGGCGATTTTTGACTCAACTGCTTACAGTCGTGGTGGAACTCCTCTGCAAGAGTGGGGTACTGGGTAAAATTAGTCAAAAGTCCGCCCAACACAGCGTGCGCCGGACGGTGGGGATTCGTCGCCGTTTTCAAGCATTTCGCGAAGCGTGGCTTCGAGTTTTTTCTGCTCCCAAGTATTGTCCACGCCCGCCCCGCCGCCAGTAAGGCAAGCCGTCAGGCGCTTGCTGAAAACATAGACATGCTATGTTTCATGATGGCCTCCGGACTCGTTTTAGAGCGGTGAAATGCGCAACTCCCTTGAGTATAGCATTTTTACGGAAGTGAGATAGCGCCGATTTCGATGCGGCCCTCAGGCAGCGCGCCGGGGCCGGAGGCCGGGACGCGCACGCCAGTTTGGGGATCGTAGAGGCCGGCGAGGGGCCGGTAGGGGCCCGGCGGGAGGTCAGCCGGGAGGAGGAGGGTATGCACGTCGGCGATGTATTCCCCGCGAAGCCAGCCGGTGGTAGGGCGCGCCCAATCGGCGGGGATGGAGTCGCTTTGCGCCCAGACGCGGCCCGAGTCGTCTGCGAGGTGGACGAAGACCGCATAACTGGCCTCAGGCGTGTGAGTGGCGCGCCAGATAAGATTGATGGTGAGCGCCCTCGCCGTCGGCGTAAGGGCATAGCCCTCGAGGACGGCGACGCCTTCCAGAGTCGCGCCGCTTTCAAATTGCAGGGAAGGGCGCGTGAAGGCGCGGGCCGGAGCGGTGACGGTGATGACGCCGAGTGAGGCGACGTTCGTTTCCGCGACGGAGGGCAGAGTAATTTGTAACTGGTAATTGCCGTCAGGGAGAGCGGCGGGAAGGCGGAGGCGCTGTTGACCGCGCCACTGGTCGCCGGGCTGCCACTGGCTGGTCGGGTAGGCGGCGACTGGCGGCGCGTCAAAGGTGAAAGTCAAAGATGCGTCGGCTGTGTCGAGCAGAGTTACGCGAGCGATGTAATCCGCCTGGGGCGCGGCGTTGCTTTTCCAGTACGTCGTCAGCAGGATGGTATCTCCCGCATTGGCCGCGTCGCGATTCAAGTTGTAGCCGAGGAGGGCGATGGGGCCGAAGTCGCGCAGAGCAGGATATTCGGGAGCAAGCGTGAAGAAGCGGCGCGGGCGGGTGAGGGTCAGCGAGCCGAGTGAGAAGCGCGGGGCGACAGCATTCCCGGCCTCGTCGAGGACGGAGGCGATGTGCCCGGTGTCGAAATCAAAGATTTCGGCGGACAACCGGTATTCGCCGGGCGGCGCGCCGGGCAGGAGCTCGAGATGTTTGGCCCACTGGCCATACTGGTCGGCGGACCACAGGGGCGTGGGCGGCGGCTCGCGGTGCCAGCGGGGGGGCAGGGCATTGGGGTCATTCCAGAGATAGCCCCGGTCGTCTTCAATATAAAACGCGAACCAGTAGGGCCGCGGGACCGTCTGCGGGGCGGAGACGTAGAGCGCGACATCGGCGAAGCCGTCGGCGGGCAGCGTCGGCGCGGAAACATCGTAACCATGCAGGCGCATGCCTCCAGCGAAATCAAGTAGCAGCGGAGTCTGCGTCCGACTGACGCGGCCCTGTTCGACGTCGAGGGTGGTGTGGACGAGCGGGTTGGGGTAGCGGTTGAGGACGAGAGGACGGAGGAAGTTCAACAGAAATCCCAAGAGCAAGATCCTCGCAGATCCCCGAAGCGAAGCGGAGAGGACAAATCCCGGTTGCCAATCGGCGAGTGTAGGCTGGGGAGCGGGGGGCGTCCCTGCAGGATGCTTCACGATGGAGCGGGAGGCGCGAAGGGCATTCAGGACGACAAGGATAAGCGCGGCGAGTGAGATGAGGTCGCCGAGGGTGCGAATGGGGGTGCTGCCGAAGTCGAAGCGCAGCGTGTGCGCGCCGGCGGGGACGAGGATAGTGATGAGGCCGGTGTCGGCGGCGGGCTGAATGTCGAGCGGCTGGCCGTCGAGCCAGGCGCGCCAGCCCGGGAAATAGAATTGGTTGAAGGTGAGGCGGGCGGGCGCGGTAAGCGTGAGCGCAGCGCGGTAATCGAGCGGGTAGTTATTGGCGACGGCGAGCTGCGCATCGGCCGGCAGGCCGGTCAGGTAAGCTGGCGGCTGGCCGTTGATGAGGGCGTCTGCGATGGCCCGGTCTTCGGGGAAGACGGGGACCTCTCTGGGCAGAAATTCGCCTTTGGCCGTTGCGCCGAGCGTGTTGGTATCGCGTTCGTATTTGAGAACGCGGGCGAGGTCGGCTTCACGCATCCGTTCGCAATAGCGCGGATACCACCAACCCATGTGGCCAAACGCCGCAATGGTCACTAACCCGCCTGCGATCCAACCGGCCCGGCGCGGCCGCCAGTGGACGCAGGCCCCGGCGAGCAAGGCGGCGCAGAGCGAGGCTGCACCGAGCACACGCCACGGGAATTGCAGGTAGGCAACCAGCGGCAGGGACTCCCAGGCCGGGCGGGAGAGGGGGAGGGTGAGGAGAGAGTAGACAACCAGGGCGAGGAAGAAGAAGGAGGCAGGAAGGAGGCGTCCCCTGGGGACTGGCCTAAAGGCCGTCCGCGACAGGTCGGGAGGCGCGCCTACGGGATGCTTCGCGATGGGGCGCAAAGTACGATAGGCGACGGCGGCGAAGCCGAGGAGGGCGAGGAGGAAGGCCAGGAGGCCGAGGGCCTTAGCCGGGGAGGGGTTGATGAGGAGGGGGTCTTCAAAAAGCGGCGGGGAGAGCAGTTCGCGCGGCGAGAGGAAGTTGGTGTGCCAGGTGAAGATGGGCGGGACGAGCAGCCGCTCTGGCTGGACGAGGCTGCGTTCAAGCAGAGCCGGGAGCCAAAAACTGGCCGAGAGCGCCAGGCCCAACGCCAGCAAAGCCCCCCCGTGAACGAGTTTGCGCCAGTCGCGCGCCTGGAGGGCCAGAATCCCTACGTAAGCGGCGGCGAGAGGCGCGAACCCGAGGGCCGTGGCGTTGTGTGTCACGAGCAGAGCGGCGAAAGAAAAGGAAAAACCCAAATCCCAAATCCTCGCAGATCCCCGAAGTGAAGCGAAGGGGGCAAATCCCAAATTCCAAACCCCAAATCCTCGCAGATCCTCGAAGCGAAGCGTGGGGGACAAACCCCAAGGTCTGATGAGAGCGCGGTGGAGGGAGAAGAGAATAAGCGGCAGCCAGACGAGGCCGAAAGTCTCGGCCAGCGCGCCGCGAAAGAGGATGTTGAAGGCCAGATAAGGCGCCGTGAGGTATAGAACGCCGGTCACGAAGCCCCCGGCCTCGCCCCACCATTCGCGCCCAAGCCAGAAGGCGCCCACGCCCGCCCCCCATACGCACAGGACGAAGAAGACGTAGAGCGCCGCCGGGTAGATGAGGCCCAGCGCGTGCAGGCCGACCAGCAGGTAAGTGGCGAGCGGCGCGTAGTAATTGAAGTGGGGATAGCCGTAGCCGTGCGCCAT
>DAOTXG010000623.1:0-2100 GCA_034435515.1 Anaerolineales bacterium | reverse complement strand
ATCATTGATCGGGAAACGTGGGAAGCGGCGCAGAAGCAGCGCGAGAAAAACAAAGCGCGCGCGCGGCGCAACCAACGGCGCGAATATCTTTTGTCAGGACATCTCTTTTGCGCCTGTCATTCCCGCGGGGCGGGGCATACGCAAGTGCGCGCCTGGGGGACTTACGTCTATTACATCTGCGCCGAACGGCAAGCACAACCGCACCTGACGGATTGCCGCGAGCGGTCCATTCCGGCGGGACTGACCGACCGTCTGGTATGGGAGTGGCTCTCCGGCTTGCTGGGCGACGATGAACAATTGCGGCGCGGCCTGAGGCGCAAGGCGCAGCAAGACGCGCTGGAACACGCGCACAAGTGGGAACGGTTGGCGACGGTGACAGATTTGGCGGACGAAGAAGAAAAAATGATCGTGGGGCTGGTGGGCGATTTGTCTGTGCTGGCCGACGCGACGGATAGGGCGCGGGCGGCCCTCCGCGAACAGATCAAGTTGCACAGCAAGGCAGCCCGGTCTTATGCGGAGGAGCGCGACCGCCTGAGGGCGGAGTTGGAGCAGTGGGAGGTGACGCCGGAAATTGAGGGGCGCATTCTTGCGGAGGCTGAGCGCATTCGGGCGGGCCTGGGCTGGGCGAACTTTGACACCCGGCGTTTTTTCCTGGACGCGCTGGACGTGCGGGTGGATTTGCGGAACGATGGGGAGCGGCGCTGGCTGGATTGCACTTGCGCTATCCAGGCTGACCTGACGCCGATTGAGTCACAGAGCCGTCAATCTCCGTCCACGGATACACCACCGGAATGCTGCACGAGGCGAGGATGTGCCGGACGGTGATCTCCTCGTTGCGGAAGAGGCGCACTTTGCCGCGCTTGATGTCGGTGGCGGTGACGCGAAAGACGATGGGGCTGGTGCGGACTTTGTGGAAACTGATCTGCCGCTCCAGCGTCTCGGCCCAGGGCGAGGTGTCGAGCAGGCTGGGCCGCTCGAAGTATTCGAGCGGGTTCAGCCGAAACTTGTGAATCTGGTCCGTCGTCAGTTTCTGCCATTCGCGCTCGATCTCGGCGGCGCTCAACCCAGAGACGATCATCGCGCCGTTCACCGCGCCAATAGACGTGCCGACGACGATATCCGGCTGCCAGCCCTGCTCTTCGAGATACTTGTACACGCCGACGTGGTAGGCCCCCCTGCCCCCGCCGCCTGATAAGACAAGGGCGCGTTTGTGGAGATTGGTCATAGAGATAGCCTCGCGATCTGCTGCATCAATAGGCAGATTATAGCCAACTTGCCTGATAGAGCGAAAAGCAGGCGGGGCCGGAGAAGTCGTTCCCGGCGACGCTGGCGGGGTTGATGTTGGTTCGCAGTTTGATTGAAATCGCCGGATGTACTATGATTGACGTAGATTACTTGCCGGTATGCGAGACAGCGCCTTTACACCAGGAGGCCAGACGGTGAACACGACAATTCAAGTGACGCTCGACTCCGAACTCGTCGAGGCCCTCAAGCAGACTACCGAACAGCAAGGCACCAACGTCGAAGCGGTTATGGAAAGGCTGGCGCGACAGTACGTGCGCGAGGCGCGCCGCCGAAAAATCCGCGCTGAGTTCGAAAAATACCGCGCGCGGCACGGCGAACTCAAGGCGCAATACCTCGGCCAGCACATCGCCTTTCACGACGGCCAGGTGGTGGACCACGACGCCGACCCGACGGCGTTGGTTCAGCGCGTGCGGCAGCGTTTTGGTCGCCTCCCGATTTTGTTTACTCATGTGGAAGAAACGCCCATCCAGGAATACACGATCCATAGCACTCAACTGACGCAGTCACCATGAGCACGCCTTACCAGACCGGCCATCGCCTCCCCTTCCCGGCCATGACAGTCATCTTGCACGGCGAGGAGGAGCATCTCGGCCCTATCACCGCGCTACTCGACTCGGGCGCCGACGTGACGCTGGTTCCGGTTGCTCTTCTCGAGCAAATTGGCGCAGGCGAAGGGGGCTTAGTCGCCATACGCACTCATTTTGGGCAGGTACACCACGGTCAACACTATCTGATCAGCATCGAGGCCAATGGGGTGCTTCTGCCGGGCGTGTACGTCGTCGGCGATGACTATGG
>DAOTXG010000622.1:0-12230 GCA_034435515.1 Anaerolineales bacterium | reverse complement strand
GTATACTGTCCGCTCGAAAAGCAGGAGGCCGTCCGGCAGGCGCTCAGCCATCTGCGGGAACTGCCATTCCAATTCGAGCGCGACGGGAGCAAGGTCATCTTCAACATCCGGCGCTGAAGGAGGAGTAACGCCATGGAGAATCTGATCAACGCCGAAAGCCTGAATTATCCTCGGACTCGCGCTTCACCCCGGGAATTCAGGCAACTGGGCCCGATCCAGCCCGCCGGGGGAAGAATGTATTTGATGATTAAGCGTATTTTGGATGTCGTGGTATCTTTAATTGCACTGGTTCTCCTCTCACCGGTATTCTTAGCAGCCGCAGTTGTCATCAAGGTTTGGTCGCCGGGGCCGGTCTTTTATCCCTGGCGGGTCGTCGGCCAGGGCGGGCGGTTTTTCACAGGTTACAAGTTCCGGACGATGGTGAAGGATGCGGATCACCTGAAAGACCAGCTCCTGGAACAGAACGAGATGACCGGCCCGGCCTTCAAGGTGACAGACGATCCGCGCATCACCCGGCCGGGGCGGTTTCTGCGCAAGTACAGCATTGACGAACTGCCGCAACTGTGGAGCGTGCTCAAGGGCGACATGAGCCTGGTTGGGCCGCGGCCGCCTCTGCAGAGCGAGTATGAGCAGTTCGACGACTGGCAAAAGCAGAAAGTCTGCATCAAACCGGGCATCACCTGCCTGTGGCAAATCAATGGCCGGAATGCGGTTAATGACTTTGACCACTGGCTTGCCCTGGACTTGGAATACATCCAGACGCGCAGCCTCTGGCTGGATTTGAAGATCCTGGCGCTGACTGTCCCGGCCGTGCTGCGCGGCACAGGCAAATGAGAGCGGCGACCGAGTGAAGGGCAGGTTCAGCGCCTGGCTCGACCGCTGGGGTTGGTTGTTGCTCCTGGCAGCCAGCCCCTTTTTGCTGTTTCCGTCGCCGGAGCGCAGCCTGGCGCTGCTCGTCGTGCCGCTGGTGCTGTGGGGGCAGTTGGCCGGCGAGGCTGGTAGTTCGCGCCGGACGCCTTTGGATGTGCCAATCCTGCTGATGGCGGTGATGGTGCTGGTCAGCCTCTACGCGACATACGACATCGGCGTCAGCCTGCCCAAGATAGCGGGGATGGTGCTTGGCATCGGCGCGTTTTATGAAACGGTCCGATACTGCCGGCGTTCGCCTCGCCATCTGGCAGGAGGCGTGGGGCTGTTTCTGCTGCTGGGGAGTGGTTTTGCCGCCGCCGCGCTGCTCACCACGCGTTGGCCCGAGCGTATCGGTTGGGTGACGACTATCCTGGCCTATTTGCCTCAGCGTGTGCTGGCCCTCCCTGGCGCGGAAGGAGGCGTACAGCACAACGAGGCCGCCGGCGTCATGCTCTGGGTCAGCCCGCTGGCCATCGGACTGGCAGCCCGGTGGTGGGTGGGTGCCCGCCATCGGCCCGCGGCCGAGGGAGGCGGTTGGGGATGGGGAGGGCTGGCCATCGGCGCCGCTTTGCTCACCACGGCCGTGCTCGTCCTGGCCCAATCGCGGGGCGGTCTATTGAGTTTTGGCGCGGCCTTGCTGGTGTTAATGGGGTTGGGCGGGCAACGCACTCGCGCGGTAGGGATAATCGGCGGCGGCGCGGCCCTGCTGACGCTGCTGGTGGGGTTGCTCGTCAGCCCTGTACTGCTCGGCGAACTGCTTGTCGGAACCCCGGCGCAGGTCGAGCAGATCAGTTCGCTGGACACCCTCGCCGGGCGGGTGGAAATCTGGTCGCGGGCGGTGTATGCGATCCAGGATTTTCCGCTGACCGGCGTGGGGATGAATGTGTTTCGGAAAATCGTGCCGGCGCTGTACCCGCTGTTCCTGATCAGCCCGACGTTTGACATCGCCCATGCGCACAACACCTGGCTCCAGGCCGCCCTGGATCTTGGGCTCCCAGGCCTCGTCGCTTACCTCGCGGTCTGGCTCGCGGCGCTGGTTATGTTGGGGCAAGTGCTGCGCCGTTCGCAGGATGCGTGGCTACGAACGGTCAGCCTAAGCCTCCTGGCCTCTCAGGCCGGGCACTTTATCTATGGCTTGACGGACACCATTGCGCTGGGGGCTAAACCGGGCTTGTTATGGTGGATATTACTGGCTCTCGTGGTTGTGGTGTGGCAACAGGCGCAGGAATCCGCCGACCGAAACAGGACGGACATGCGGATGGACGAGTGAGTCGGGTATAATCCCCTGCCTATGAGTAACGACATCGCTTACATCGAGAACGCTTCTCCCGATCCGCGCCGACGGTCATTCGTCGGGGCGTTCATCCGGTTGGGGATCGGGCTGGCGCTGATGGTCGGGCTGGTCTGGACGATGCAGTGGCAGGAATTGCTGAACAGCGTCCAGGGCCTGGACTGGACATGGATCGCGGCGACGGGGCTGTCTTTCCTCTTGAGCCTGGCGCTTAAACTGGTGCGATGGCGGTGGCTGCTGGTGCGGGTCGCGCCCGGCGTGGGCTGGCGCGCGTTGGCGCGCGCCTATTTTGTTGGACAGGCAGTTAATATCGTCGGGATGGGCCGCCTGGGGGATCTCGCGCGCGTATTATGGCTCCGTCAGGAGGGGAATGTCTCTGGGGTAGGGGTGGCGACTTCGGTCGTGGCGGAGAAATTAGTTGACCTGGTGTTCATGGGCCTGCTGAGCGCGTGGTGGTTGACGACGTTGCTCAGCCCGCCTGAGGGACTCGATCTCTCCCTGGCGCTCATAATGAGCGGTGTGAGCGCCATCGCCCTGGCGGCCTTTGCCTGGTTCGGTCAATCGGCTCTAAATTGGATTCACCGCTGGCTGGTTTCCCGGACGGATGCGCCGAGCCGGTGGCTGGCCAGGCGAGTGGGCGCGCTGGCCGAGGGCTTAGCCGGATTGGTTCAGCGGCGTCAGCTTCAACCAGTCATGCTGATCACCGCCGCCATTTGGGGTGTGATGTTGACGACGAATGCGCTCCTGCTGCGAGCCTTTGGGCTTCCGCCCGCCGCGCCGCTGGCGGTCTCCGTCCTGGTGCTTGGCCTGCTGGGGACCTCGCCCAACCTGACCCCGGCGAACATTGGTCCGTATCACTGGGCGGTCACATTGTCGCTAACCCTATTTGGCGTAGCGCAAAGCCAGGCCCTGGCTTACGCCATCGTTTTGCATGCGATTGTCAGCACGCTCCCCGTGCTGATCGCGGTGGTGCTGAATGGCTGGCACTGGCCCGATCTGCGCGCTATGGCGCGCGAAACCATGGCTAAGTAATTGTCCGCCTGACTGCGATGTCTGCCCGGCTGCGCCCTCCGAAAACTGTGTCGGTCATTGTCCCGGCCTATTGCGCCGAGGCGACGCTAGGAGAATGTCTCGAGGCGCTTAAAGCGCAGCGACTGCCTCCTGGCGTGGAGCTGGAGATTATCGTCGTGGACGACTGCAGCCCGGACGCGACCGCGGAGGTAGCCTGGCAGGCTGGGGTGCGTTGCATTCGAACAGAGCCGCGGCCCCCGTCGCAAGTCCAGACGCGGGGCGCGGAGCCGGAGTGGTTGATCTGGCGGCCGGCCGGCGTGGCGCCGGGCCGCGGCCCGGGGGCCGCGCGCAACGCCGGGGTGAAAGCCAGCACAGGCGACCCCCTCCTGTTCACGGATGCCGATTGTGTCCCGACGCCGGAGTGGGCGGCGACCCTGTTGAGGGCCTTTGAAGACCCCCAGGTGGCCGGCGTGAAAGGCGCCTACCTGACTCGCCAGAGGAGTCTGGTGGCGCGGTTCATCCAACTCGAGTACGGCGACAAATATCGGCGCATGTCCAGGCGGGAGTGGATTGACTTTATTGACGCCTACTCGGCCGGCTATCGGCGCGACGTCTTCTTGGAAAACGGCGGTTTTGAAACCGCCATGATGGGGAATGAGGATCACGAGTTTTCCTTTCGGCTGGCCCAGAAGGGCTACCGCTTGAAGTTTGTCCCCGAAGCCGCTGTTTACCATTACCACCTCACGAACTTCCGGCGTTACCTGAAACGCAAATTCACTATCGCTTATTGGAAGACTCAACTCCTGCGCTGGCACCCCCAGAAGGCTTTCGGTGATTCGCATACCCCGGCCAGCCAGCGGCTGCAAATCTTCCTGATGGCCCCCCTGTTGTTGAGTCTGGCCGTGGGCCTCGTCTGGCGGCCGGCGCTCTGGGGGGCGGCGATGGTGAGCAGCCTCTTTTTCTTATCGGCGGCGCCTTTTCTGGCCTGGGTCGCGCGCCGGGATTGGCCGGTGCTGGGCGCTGCCTTGCCGATGATCGTCGGGCGTGCGCTGGCTCAGGCCCTGGGATTAGGGGTGGGCCTGCTGGCGACGCTGTGGCGTAGGCCAATTCGCAAGGCCGCCATCTCGGGCGGCGCACAACTGGTCAAGCGCCTCATGGATGTCGTCATTTCTGTCGTTGGCCTGATCGTTTCCGCCCCCCTTATTGCGTTTCTGGCTGTGCTCATCAAGCGAGACGATGGCGGCCCGGTGTTTTTCGTCCAGGAGCGGGTTGGCGAGAACGGGCAGTTGTTCAAGATGTACAAATTGCGGACGATGGTGGTGAACGCCGAAGCGTTATTTGAGGTCGTCGTCGCCGCTAATCCTTTGCCCGGCCCGGCGGTGAAGTTGCCGAATGATCCGCGGGTGACGCGCCTGGGGCACTTCCTGCGCCGCTGGAGTCTGGATGAACTGCCGCAGTTCTGGAATATCCTGCGGGGCGATATGAGTCTGGTCGGGCCGCGGCCCGAAGAGCCGCGGGTGGTGGCGCAATACAACGACTGGCACCGTCGGCGGCTGGCGGTGAAGCCCGGCTTGACCGGGCCGATGCAGGTGAACGGCCGCGGGCAGCTGGCGTTGGATGAACGTGTGCGGCTCGAGCTGGAGTATATCGAGAACTACTCGCTCTGGCGAGACGTCGAGATTTTGTTGCGCTCGATCCCGGTTGTCCTCTCGGGCCAGGGCGCGTATTGATTAATCGTCGGCCGTTTTGATGAACCCGGTTGAGTTAATTGATTGGGGGCTTATCGGTTACAGCACGTTATGGATTCTGGGCCTGAGCCTGGCGTTGGCGGCGTTGAGTTTTGCCGATTACACGGCCCGCCAGACGCGCGCCTCGCTACGCTACGTGTTGCGGCGCACTCCCTATCCCGGCGTATTCTCGGCCAGTGGGCTGCTTTTTGCCCTGGGGATGATGGGCCTCAGCCAGGTCGCATGGGAGCGGCTGGGTTGGGGGGTAGTCGCCGCCGGGCTCGGGTATGAGACCTGGCGGGCGGTGCGCGAATCTGGGGCGCCGTCGTTTGACCTGACTGCATGGTTGCGGGAGCTGACTCAACCTCAGTGGCGGGTGTCAGCGGTGATTTTGGCGCTGGCCGGCCTGCGCGGCGCGCTGTATGCCTTTACGGTACCCCCCTGGCAGCATCCCGACGAACCGACGCACTTTGAGCACATCCGGCTCATCGCCGATACCGGCCGCCTGCCGACCCCGCGAACGGTCTCGCTCCCTCTGCGGCAGGAAATTTCTGCCTCAATGTTGCGGCATGGCTTCTGGCGGGGTATTCAACAGCCAGTTCTGGACGATGCGAGCCTCTCCACAACGCCCAATTCCCCACTAGGCATCACCACCACCGGCCACCCGCGGCTTTACTACCTCCTGGCGGCGCTCTGGCTGCGCCCCTGGCTGCGTTTGTCGGTCGAAGCGCAACTGTACATCGTGCGCTTGTTATCCGTGCTCTTGAATCTCGGCGTGGTCACTGTCACCTGGCTCACAGCCGCCGCCTTGTTCCCCGCCCGCAGAGATATTGTTCTGGGGACACTGGGGCTGCTCCTCTTTCAACCGATGTACACCGATATTATGGCGGCGGCAAACAACGACGCGCTGGTTAATCTATTGGCGAGCGCGTTCTTCTGGCAGGTGGCCGGAATATACCAGCGGGGAACGACTGGGCCGGCAGTGGGGATGGCGTTGGCGTTACTGGTCGCGGGCCTGCTAACCAAGACGACAGCGCTGGCAATCGTCGCCTCAGCGCCAGTTGCTCTCTTGTTCTATCCCTGGCCGTGTCGGCAGGCCAGGTCAATCGTGATTGGCGTAGTCGGAGTAACAGGGCTAATACTGGTTTTAGGCTTCCTGGGGATGAGCCAGCCGGCCGCTGCCTGGTGGCAGCCTCTGACGACCGCGCTGGCGCGCTACGTCCGCGCCGACCTCCCAGGGACGTGGCAAAACTTGGCCAGCCCGGAGGCCCGTGTCCAATATTACCAGACGGCAGTGATCGTGTTTCAGAGTTTTTGGGCGATTTTTGGATGGCGGCACATCCTGCTCTCCGCTCCCTGGTACCAGGCGCTGACTCTCGTCACGGTGGTCGCATTCGGCGGGCTAGTGTGGCGGGGCGCGCTGTGGGTGCGGCAGCGCGGCTGGCAGCGGGCCGACGGCTGGCGGGGGCGTTATCTGCTCTTTGGTTTGAGCGCGCTGATTGTCGCGTGGCTGGCGGCAATTTTCCGCAGCCAGATAGAGCAAGGGACGGGCCGGACTTATTTCTCGCACGGGCGCTACGTCTTCGTCGCTATCCTTCCCTTTGCTCTGCTGTTTACGACGGGTTGGCTGGCTGGTGCGCCGCCGCGCTGGCGTCGGTTGGCCCTTTGGCTTTACGTATTGGCTTTAGTCGTTTTTGACGCCGCGGCCTTCTGGGGGTATCTGGTGCCGTACTACCATCGCTGATTACCCGATGAATTTGGCAACGGGAAATCGATAACAACACGGCTCTGAGATGGAGACGTTTGCTCCTCTCCAATGGCTATGACCCATTTCCGCCAAGCTCTATTCCGGGCCAGCGCGTTGCTTGTGGCCTGGCTGACGGCCTGCCAGTCGTCGGTGGTTGTGCCCGAACCCGCCACTGCCCTGCGCTCGACCATGACGGTTCCGGTGGTCACCGCGTCAACGTCGCCGCCTACCTCGTCGCCTGCGCCGCCCACGCTGTCACCTACCCCGTCGCCTGTCCCGCCGACGCCGACGCGCTTCTGGCAGCGCCAGGACCCGCCAGAAACGATATTTGGCGTGGAAATGGATGCGATCAACGACAAAAATGGCCTCCCCTTATTCGCGCCGCCTACAACCTGGGTGCGCCGGACTGCGCTGGAATGGAACAGGGTGGAGCCAACGGCCGGGGTACGGGACTGGAGGGCGGTGAGGAAACTGAAGGAGGAGTTGGCGCGAGCGGCCGCTAATGGTTTACAGGTGATCCTGGTCGTGCGAGGCGCGCCTGACTGGGCAGCGCCACAGTCGTGCGGGCCGATCACCGATCCGGCGGGGCTGGCTGCCTTCGCCGATTTCATGCGCGAGGCGGTCGCCCAGTTCCCAATGGTCAGGTACTGGGAGTTGTGGAACGAGCCGGACATAGACTACGCCATATTGGGTAATCCCAAGAGTGCATGGGGATGCTGGGGAGATGGGGGCGATAGGGAGGGATATGGAGGAAGCCGCTATGCGGCGATGTTGAAAGCCGTATATCCTGCGATGAAGGCGGCGAATCCGGAGGCCCAGGTGGTGGCAGGCGCGTTGCTGCTGGACTGTGACCCGGCGCATCCGCCCTTCGACAAAAACGGCCAGCCCGAAGACTGCACCCCGGCCAAGTTTCTGAACGGCATTTTGCGAGCCGGCGGCGGGGACTATCTGGACGGCGTGAGTTTTCATGCCTATGACTATTACAGCGGTCAATTGGGGCGGTTCGGGTCGGCGTTCAGTCCGGAGAGTCGCTGGAGCACAACAGGGCCAGCCGTGGTGGCCAAAGCGCGCTATGTGCGGAACGTACTGGAGCCATATGCGGCGCAAGGCAAATTCCTGATGAACACCGAAGCGGCGCTGCTGACGCAAACCGGCGTGGCCTGTGACACGGCCTGTGAGACGACAAAGGCCTATTATCTGGCGCAAGCCTACGCGAGCGCGCTGGCCGAGGAGTTGCGGGCGAACATCTGGTATAGCGTCCTCGGCTGGCCCGGACGCAATACCGCCCTGTTGGATCAGGACCTGAATCCGCTGCCGGCTTATTTGGCTTACCAGGTTTCCGCCTCGACACTGCGGGATGCGGTTTATCAGGGGGAGGTAACAACCTACGCGGGGGTCAAAGGGTATCAGTTCGATCGGGAGGATGCGCGAGTGTGGGTGCTATGGTCGCTGGACGGCCAGGCGCATGCCATCACCCTGCCTGGCAAGCCGCGCGCCATTCATGCGGCGCTGGGCGACGCCTGGCCGCTTCAGACGAGGATGGTCGTGGATGTGCAACCCGTATATATCGTGTGGTGAATCGGCGAGATGAACAAGGCGCACTGGCGGGTAGCAGGATGGCTGGCAGCCTCCCTCCTGCTCGCTCATCAAATCCTGGAGGCGCATTCCACCCTGGCGGCTGGATGTCTGCCCCTGGGCTGGTTCCCCGCCAATGTGGGTCTGAAGGACCATCACATCTTCCAGCATGCCGGCGACTACTATCTGGTTTCAATTCACCTCACGCCGGAGCACTACGAAGACCGGTTTGCCTATGCTCGTTCAGCGGATTTGTGCCATTGGCAGGATTTATCGCCGGTATTGGCCGAGCGGGTTCCCGGAACGGCAGACGAGTTCAGGGTCTGGTCGCCGTTTGTCTATGAAGAGAACAGCGTCTATTACATGTATTATACAGGAGTCTCGGCCAACTTCACCCAGAGCATCATGCTGGCTACCTCGACCAACCCGGCTGATCCGGCGTCCTGGCAGGCTCAAGGCGTCGTCTTTCAACCCGATCATCCGGGGATGGTCTGGCAAACGGGGCAATGGGCCGATTGTCGAGACCCTGCGGTCGTCAAGGTTGGCGGTACTTATTATCTATACTATACGGCCCGGGATGCCAGCGGCGGGATTATCGGAATCGCGACCGCGGCCTCCATTTCAGGCCCCTGGCGTGATTGGGGTCCCGTGCTGACGTTGACAGCCCCGCAGGCGATGGCAGAAAGCCCCGCTCTCGCCGTCTATGACGGCCTCTATTACTTGTTTTATAACGACACCAGTCAGAGGGGGGAACGCTACCGGATTGGCGCTTCCCCCGCCGGCCCCTGGGCGGAAGCTGATGCCTTTGCCCCCGGGTGGGCGCATGAAGTGTGGCGCGGGCCCAATGGCGACGATTATACTTCCTTCCTGACGACGTATGCCGTCAGCATTTCCAAATTGTCGTGGGACACGCTCTACAGCCCGGCACGGCCGGTCGTCGGCGAGATCCATCGCTCGTGGTTACCATTGATGAGCCGATGAAGGTCACAGGCTGATTGCGTCGGCTCACCCGTTGGATTGTGGACTGGGATGCCCCTCCAGGTTACCTCTACCGGCTGGCCTGGTCATTTTGTCACCTTGACGCCCGTCTCGCCTATTGTTACACTGCGCCGACTTCATCCAATGACCTGGAAGCCATCAGCCAGTCTGGAATGCGATCCAGCGTCAAATGACAAGAGGTGACTTGATGCGCTTGAAGCCAAACTTATCCCTGACTTACCGGCTGGCCCGCCTTAGTGCGGGACTGATCCTCGCCGCCACGTTGGGGCTGGGTTCCGCCGTGCCTGTGTGGCGAGCAGCCGCGGCGTTTCGCGCGGCTGCTGAAACCCGTACGCTCTACCTGCCGTTAGTTTTCCACAACTATCCCTTGCGCTCCGTTTTTGGCGTCCAAACGGACGTGAGCGGCCCGAGTAATCTGCAGAAGATTCGGGAAGCCAACAGCCACTGGTTGCGCGGCGTGCGTATACCCTGGAGGAACGTCGAGCGTAACCCGGGCGAAAGGGATTGGAGCGCTGTGGCGACTCAGGAGGCCTGGTTGGCGAATGCCGCGGCGCAGGGCCTGCAGCCGCTGATGATGGTCAGCCACACCCCGACCTGGGCGCAGCAGCAGGCTGGGTACGCTTGCGGACCCATCAACTCCGCCAGCCTGGATGAATTTGGAAATTTCATGTATGACCTGGTCCGGCGGTACAGTGTGTCGCCCTACAATATCCAATATTATGAAATTTGGAACGAGCCGGATGTGGATTCCGTCTTAGTAGGGGGGGGGGACTCATCGAACGGTTGTTGGGGTAGTTCTGCCGATGAGTATTATGGTGGGGGAGATTTCGCCGATATGCTGCAAGCCATTTATCCGCGTGTCAAGGCGGCGAACCCTCGAGCGCAGGTGCTGATCGGCGGCCTGCTGTCCTACTGCAACGCGGAGGTGCCCAACGGCTGCCAGTACGTGAATCCGCCTGGTTCCAAACCCTATAATTTCTTTGAAGGCATCCTGCGTCATCACGGCGCTAACGATGGGGGGCAATATTTTGACGGGCTGGATTTCACCGCCTACGATTTTTATCAGGGACAGCTGGGTCATTATGGCGTTTCGACGTGGAATTCCAGCTGGAACACCACCGGTCCGGTCATGGCAGCGAAAGCCCAGTTTTTCCGAAGCCGCATGAGCGCTTACGGGGTGACGGGAAAGTATCTCCTCAACACCGAAGTCGCGCTGGCTTGTGCCTCATTGTCACAAGAAGTGTGCGAATCGCCTGACTTCGAGACAAGCAAGGCCTATTACGCGGCGCAGGCTTACGCCACGGCGATGAGCCTCGACCTGCGCGCCAGCATCTGGTATAGCCTTGAAGGGTGGCCGCAACGATACACGGGCCTGATGGACGCGAATGGCAATCCTCGGCCGGCGTATCAGGCCTATCAGTTTGTGGCCAGTAAATTAGGGCCGGCCAGTTTCGCGCGTGAAGTGACTGATTATCCAGAAGTCAAGGGATACGAATTTTCACGGCCGACTGCGCGTATTTGGGTTCTGTGGGCTTTAGATGACAACGCGCACCTGGTGACCCTGCCGGGCCTCCCGCAGAATATTTATGATGTGTATGGGCAACCCTTGTCGGTCAGTCAGGTGGTTACTGTCACTCTGGCGCCCTCTTTTGTGGAGTGGCAGCCCTAGTGGCTTGACCGTTGATCTTGTCCTGTCAGGCTGCGTGCGACGCACTCGCTTCGCCGCCGCGCGAGTGCGTCGTACGTGAGGGAGAGGCGGGTGAGCGCGCCGCGCGGAGGCATTTGACTTCAGCTGGCTTGTTTCGCAAACCCAGGATGACGGCGTTTTTGCGCCTCTGCTTAAGCAGCGGGTTGGTTTTCGTCGCTTTAAGTGGGCCAGCCATAGATGACTCCCGCCCTCCGGCCCCGCTTTGGGCAGCCTTCTCATCTTTCGGCGAGGTGAGAGACCCGGCCGTCGGCACAGCGGTTCAGCGCGTTCTCTACCTGCCGCTCCTCCTACATCCCAATCCTTTTGCTCTCAACCTGCCCCTCTGGGCTGACTCCGTCCCCGGTTGGCATGACATTGTCCTGTTCCGCCGGGGGTTTTCGCTCACCGCGCCACTGACAGGAGCGGCGTTATCCATTTTCGCCGATACGCGCTACGAAGTGTGGGTAGACGGCCGGTGGGTTGGGCGCGGCCCGGCCCGCTTTTCAAAGACTGCTCGTGAGTATGATCGTTATGCTTTGAACGATTTGCAGGCAGGGGATCACCTGATCGCCGTCCTCGTCCAGTGGGCGCCCAATGCCCGTCGGTCCGAATCAGCGACCCCTCTGCTGCTGGCGCATCTCGAAGGCAGAACAGGCGACGAGCCGCGGATTATCCTTCGCACCAACACTCAATGGAAGGCCTTGTCCTCGCCAGCCTGGCGGCGCGATTCTGCGTTGGTGCACACCCTGGGGCTCATCGGCCCGACCGAGTTGTTGGATCTGAACCAGTTGCCGCCAGACTGGTTTCAGCCGACCTTTTCCGACGCGGCCTGGCCGACAGCAGTGGTCGTGGAATCGCCCCTGACGGCGGACTACCAACTCCGCTCCATCCCCCTGCTGGTTGATGCGCCAGTACCGGCCACCGTCATCGAGCGAGGCAGCCTCTCTCCAGGGCGACAGATCGCAGACCTGGCGCCGCCAGTGAGCTCGCCTTACACCTTGCCTTTCAGTCTGGCGGCTTCAAGTTTTTTGACGGTCGAAGTACTGGCGGATCCGTTGACACGCCAACCGCTAACCATGCAGGTAGATGGGGGTGATGTGGTCTGGAGTCCCGCGGGGAGTGGGCGGCCAGATGTTTACTACACCGGGATGAATGTGCCGGTAATGTCCCTCAGTTTCCTTGATGAAGGTGTTTGCCTCTGAACGGTCATTGTATCCTCAGGAGCGTAATCTACGCTCATTGAGGATACAGAAATGGACTGGGAAACGCTGTACTGCCCCAAAA
>DAOTXG010000621.1:0-15857 GCA_034435515.1 Anaerolineales bacterium | reverse complement strand
ATGTTCGTCACCGGGCCGGACGTGGTGAAAAGCGTGACGCACGAGGACGTGTCGTTCGAGGCGCTCGGCGGCGCGAGCGCGCACGCTTCGACCTCCGGCGTCTGCCATTGCGTGGCCGAGAACGAAGCCGATTGCCTGTACCTGCTTCGCAAACTGCTCGCCTACCTGCCGCAGAACAACATGGAGGACCCGCCGTTCGCGCCGACGACCGACGACCCGCTGCGCATGGAGGCCGCGCTCGACACGCTCGCGCCGGACAACCCGAACAAGCCCTACGACATGAAAGAGGTGATCCGGCTGATCGTGGACCAGGGCGAGTTTTTTGAGATCCACGAGAATTATGCGATGAACATCGTCGTCGGCTTCGCCCGGCTGGGGGGGCACAGCGTGGGCGTCGTCGCCAACCAACCGGCGGTGCTGGCCGGCGTGCTCGACATTGACGCCTCCGAGAAAGCCGCGCGTTTCATCCGTTTCTGCGACTGTTTCAACCTCCCGCTGGTGACGTTCGAGGACGTGCCGGGCTTCCTGCCGGGGGTCAAACAGGAGCACGGCGGCATCATCCGTTCCGGCGCGAAACTGCTCTACGCCTATTGCGAAGCCACCGTGCCGAAACTGACTGTCATCACGCGCAAAGCCTACGGCGGCGCGTACGACGTGATGAGCTCCAAGCACATTCGCGGCGACTTGAATCTGGCCTGGCCGACGGCGGAGATTGCGGTCATGGGGCCGGAGGGCGCGGTGAGCATCATCTTCCGCAAGGAACTGGCCGAGGCCGCCGACCCGGCGGCCAGGAAGGCCGAGCTGGTGGCGATGTACCGGGAAAAGTTCGCCAATCCCTACGTCGCCGCCTCGCGCGGCTACATCGACGACGTGATCGAGCCGCACGAAACGCGCGCCCGGCTGATCAACGGACTAGAGATGCTGGCGAACAAGCGGGACAGCAACCCGCAGAAGAAGCACGGGAACATCCCGCTGTAAGAAGGCGTCCTCAGGGGGCTCGTTTACTCTTCGTCGTCGTCGCCCCCCTGCAAAAAGGCCCGGGCGTGCATGTGCGTCAACAGACGCACGGTGTTCAGCCGCTCGGCGGGCGGCAGGCTCTCGTCGGTCAGGGCCGCGTCGAGTTTTTCGAATACAGCCTTTTCCCGGAATAAGCCGAGGAAACGCCGGGCCTGCTTGCGCCAGCGCACGCCGTGCCGCACAGCCGTGGCGGTAAGAAATTCCTCACAAACGTTGGTGACGGTGAGCTGACAGGAGCGCAGGCAGTCGTTCAGGGTCGTGGGCGCGCCTGGCGCGCCGTGAATGAGATTCGCGAAGTTGATCATCAAGATTTTAACCAGCCCGCCCGTGTGGAAGATGTCCTCGCGGTTGGGGCGGCTCTCTAGGCTGCCGACGAACAGCAGATCGGAAATATCCGCGTCGTGGAAGGCGCTGGCGAGCAGGTCGCCGGCGACGCGGTCGGGGCGGGCGGCGTCCACGAGCATTCCCGTCGTAACGGCGTCGTCGGTCAGGCTGAGGTAGAGCAGGCTTTCCTTGAAGTAACTGCCGAACTGGTGGCCGACGATCATGTTGATCAGCCGTTCCTGGTCGGCGGCGTCAATCTGGCCGAAACCGAGGGCCGGGTCGGCGGCGAGGAGGTACGCGCTCACCAGGTGGTGGGCGGAATCGTATTCCGGGGTATAGCCGTCGGTTTCCAGCGCGAAGCGGCGCTGCACGCCCAGCGCGAGCAGGCCAATCTGATCGGGCGTGAGCCGCAACTTCTGAAAAACGGGCGAGGTTTCGGAGAGGGCGTCTGGCATCAGCGCCTTAAGCTCGTCGCGCGGAATCCACTTGCCGATGTCGTGACCGAGCACGCAGGCGTCGAGCAGGGCGTCTTCGTGCGAGGAGATGAGGACGCTGGCCCCTGGCTTGGTGCGCTGGAGCTCGGTGTAGTAAAGCCAGCGGGTGCGGTTGGCGACGTGGCGCAGGTGGTCGCGCTGTTCCACTTTATCGCCGCGCGGGCTGAGATAGCGCTCGACGCGCTGCTCGATGCTGCGGACCAGGTCTTGCAGCGCGGCCGTCTGGTCCACGGGCTGGGGGCCGGTGAGGGGAGTGGGGGAGGGTGTCGCCGTCTCGCTCATTTGGGTTTGATTGTAACCCGCTCTCTGTTTCGCGCAACCCCTTTTGGCTGACTCTTTCGTATGAAAAGCGTTTGGCTAGGACTCGTCCACGACTAAGTTTCGCCCAGACCCTAAGGGTCTCAGAGACCCTTAGGGTCTGAAGCCGGGAAGGACCGGCGGCGTGTCCGCGCCTGGCGCGCCGCGTAGAGAGCCAGTGAACCCGCGACGGCGGCGTTGAGCGACTGCACCTGTCCGCGCATCGGCAATTTCACCAGGAAGTCACAGCGGTCGCGCACGAGCCGCCGCAGACCTTCGCCTTCGTTGCCGACGACCAACCCCAGCGGCATATTGAGGTCTACTTCGTCCATCGGCTGCGCTTCGGGATTCAAGCCGAGGCCGACCAGCCAGATGTCCTGCTGTTTGAGCCGCCGCATAGTCTCGGCCAGGTTGGTGACTTGCGCGACGAGCAGGTTTTCCGCCGCGCCGGCCGAGGTGACGACGACCGTGGGGGTGATCTCGCACCCGCGCCGTTCCTGGATGACGACCCCGTGCGTCCCCATTGCCTCGGCCGTCCGCAGCAGCGCGCCGACGTTGCGCGGGTCTTGCACCAGATCCAGGAGCAGGAGGAAGGCCGGTTCGCCGGTTTCGGCGGTGCGGGCGGCGATGTCATCCAGGGTGGCATAAGGATACGGCCCGACTTCGAGCAGCAGGTTCTGATGCCGCTCGCCGTGGACGGCGACGTTGAGGTCTTTCTTATCGGCGGTCTCGACAGGGATTTTGCGGCGGCGGGCCTCGGCGAGGATATCCTGCAGTTCGGCGCGGTCGGCGTGGGAGACGCACCCCCGTGCGTCACCGGCGATCACCAGCCGGTAGAACTTGCGGCGGCCGGCCCGCAGGCACTCGCGCACCGCGTTGCGGCGGAAGAGGATTTCGCGGGACATGCCGGGTTAACGCGGGTCGTTGAGCAGCAGGGCGAGGCCGGCTAACCAGAAGGCCGAATAATTCAACGCGCGTGGGGAATGGCTCGCGTAGCGCGCGCCGAAATACAGCGTCGCCAGGACCAATCCCACGCTGAACCGCGCCATGCCCAGCGGCTCACGGAAAGTCGAGTACGGGGTGAAGGGGATGAAGGCAGCGTTAGCGGCCAGGACGAGCACGGGCAGACTCCAATCGCGCCGCCATAACCGCCGCAGGCTGGCGGCGAGGCCCCACAGGCTGGGCAGCACCACCAGCGGGACGAGGATCGTGGAGAACAGCGCCAGCGCCGGCAGGCTGACGAGGCCGATGCGCCACAGGCCCATGTAGGGGATGAGCTCGAATGGCGTCGCCAGGAAGCCGCCCGATCCCAGCCCCAGCCGCCCGAACCAGCGCAGGAGCAGCCATTGAAAGACCCCGAAGGGCAGAAGAGTCAGCGCGGCGAGGCGGAGCAGGGCCGGCCATTCGCGCCGGGTTGTCAGCCACAGCAGGTGAGCGCCGATGAACAGGATGGTCGCCTCTTTGGTGAAAAGCGCCAGTCCGTACAGCACGGCCGCCCACGTCTCGCGCCCGCGCTGGCTGGCGAGCAGCGCCCCGGCGACGAGCGCGTAGGCCAACGCTTCGGGCATCGCCAACCGCACGGCGTAGACCAGCCCCACCCATAGCCCGTACACGAGAGCATACCAGCGGCTTGCGCCGAAATCAGCCAATAATAAGCCCATTAACCCGGCGCCGATGGCTTGCGCGATGATATTGAAAATGACGAGCGCCCATGGGATCAGTTGGGGATTAGCCAGCGTCGCCAGCCTGATCAGCAGGGGGTACAAGATGCGCTGATAGCGATAAGCCGGGACATCCAGATGCCTGGCGACGGTGGCCGGGTCAGGATCAAGCGCGAGGAAATACGAAAACTGGCCGTCATAAGGGGCGAGTCCGGCAGGGTCGCCATCCCTCCGGCGGATGCCCAGGCGCGCCATTTCGCCCACGTCGCCCTGGTTTTGCGCCAGAGCAAGAACGACGTACCCCGCCAGGCAGGCCGCCACGACGAGCGGTAGGGCGAGGCGGCGGACGCGGAAGCGGTCACGCGCCATTCTTTAGAGAGCGGCAACGAAGGAAGTCGGGCATGGGGATGCCCTCCTACACATGCCCTGCCTCTCTAGCCAAGCTTCCATGTCGTCCCGTCTTTGCCGTCTTCGAGGCTCACGCCGAGCGCCTTCAGCCGGTCGCGAATGGCGTCGGAGGCGGCAAAATCCTTGCGTCGGCGGGCTTCGGCGCGCAGTTCGACGAGCAGACGGATCAGCCCGGCTTCGCGTTCGGCGTTGGCCACCGCCGCCCCCGGTTGGGGCAGGATGCCGAGCACCTGTCCGCCGATCTCGCGGTAGAGCGCGTCCACGGCCTCGAGCGTGGCGCGGCCGGCCGGAGTCTCGGCGTTGAGCAGCGTGTTCACCACTTTGCCGAAGTCGAACAGCGCGGCGATGGCCGCCGGGGCGTTGAAGTCGTCGTTCATCGCCTGGAGGAATTGGCTCTTCGTTTCGGCGATGGCGGCGGCGAAGGCGTCGCCGAAGGCGTCAGGCAGGGCGGGAGAGCGGAGGCGCTCGCGCACGGCGAGGGCCGGGGCGGTCGCGCGCTCCCAGCCTTTGCTGGCGGCCTCCAGCGCCTCTTCGGAGAAATCAATCGGGTTGCGGTAATGGCCGGAGAGGATGAAGAAACGCAGGGCCTCGGGTTTGTACTTCTGCAGCGCGTCTTTGATGGTGAGGAAGTTGCCGAGGCTTTTGCTCATCTTCACGCCGTCCACGGTGAGGGAGCCGCCCAGCAGCCAGTAACGCGCAAAGGGTCGGCCGGTGGCCGCTTCGGCCTGCGCGATTTCGCACTCGTTGTGCGGGAAAATGTTGTCCACCCCGCCGCCGTGGATGTCGAAGGTCTCGCCGAGGTATTTGACGGCCATGGCCGAGCACTCGATGTGCCAGCCGGGATAGCCCCAGCCCCAGGGGCTGGGCCAGCGCAGGATGTGCTCCGGCGCGGCGGGCTTCCACAGCGCGAAATCCTCGGGGTGGCGCTTTTCCTCGCGGACGGCGACCCGCGAGGGCGTTCCGGCGCGCGCGCCTTCTTCCAGTTCTGCCACTTTGCGCCCAGAGAGTTTGCCGTAGTCAGGGAAGGAGCTCACGTCGAAATAGACCGCGCCATTGACCTCGTAAGCGTGTCCGTCGGCGATGAGCCTTTTGGTCATCTCGATTTGCTCTGGGATGTGGGCCGAGGCGCGAGGCGAGATGTCCGGGCGGCCCACCCCGAGCGCGTCCATGTCCTCGAAGTACGAGCGGGTATAGCGCTCCACCACTTCCATTGGTTCAATGCGCTCGCGCGCCGCGCCCTTAAGGATGCGGTCTTCGCCCGTGTCGAGGATGTGCCCGACGTCGGTGATGTTCTGGACGTAGCGCACCTGGTAGCCGGCGTAGCGCAGGTAACGCACAATCACGTCGAAATTCACGTAGGTTTTGGCGTGGCCGAGGTGCGCGTGGTCGTAGACCGTCGGGCCGCAGACGTACATATGCACGCGGCCCGGCGCAAGCGGGACGAATTCTTCCTTCTGCCGGGTGAGGGTGTTGTAGACGACAAGGGACATTGTTGGTTGGTCAGGTGGTTGGGTGGTTGGGTGGTCGGGTGGTCGCGCGAAGCGGTCGGGTGGTCGCGCGAAGCAGTTGGCTGGTCGGGTGGCCGGGTAGTCGGTGGACTACTTTAGACATCTTGACTACCCGACCACTTGACTACTTGACTATCCGACTACCTTCCGTTCTCCGGCCGGGCGAAGATCATCCGTCCGGCGGTCGTCTGGAAGACTTTGGTCACCTGCACCGTGAGTTCTTTCTGGAGGTAGTGGCGGCCATCGTCCACCACGACCATCGTGCCATCGTCCAGGTAACCGACGCCCTGGCCGGGTTCGCGGCCTTCCTGGATGATCTTCACTGTCAACGTCTCGCCGGGCAGGAACACGGCCTTGACGGCGTTCGCCAGTTCGTTGACGTTGAGCACGCTCACGCCCTGCAGCTGCGCGACGTGATTGAGGTTATAGTCGTTGGTGATAACGGCGCAGTTCAGCTGCTTGGCCAGGATGACGAGCTTGTCGTCCACGTCGCGCACGCCGGGCACGTCCTGGTCGGTGAAGCGCACGGGCGCGGTGGACTCTTTGCGCAGGCGCTCCAGCACCTCCAGCCCGCGGCGGCCGCGGTTGCGGCGCAGCACCTCCGGCGAATCGGCGACGTGCTGGAGCTCGTTGAGCACGAATTTGGGGACGAGGATCGCGCCGGAGATGAAGCCGGTGCGCGAGATGTCGGCGATGCGCCCGTCAATTATGACGCTGGTGTCCAACAAGACGCTGCGGCCTTCGTTCGACGCGCCGGCGCCCTCGGCGGCCAGGCGGCTGGTCACACGCCCGCGAAAGATCGAGAAGATGTCGCGCTGGCGCATGACGAAGACCGAGATGCCGAGCCAGGAGAAGACGATGGCCCCCACGATCGGGAGGACCTGGCTGAGGGGCGGGGGCAGCAGGGAGAGAGGGAACGACAGCAACCCGGCGACGCTCAACCCGGTGATCAAGCCGATCATGCCGGCCACCAGAGCGGTGGCGGGCATGGCGATGATCCGTTCGCGGATGGCGCGGGCCGGGCGGGTGGTGACGAAGGGGGTGATCACCAGGCCGACGAGCGCCCCCACCAGCCCGAAGACGACCGCCCACAGTTCCGGCGGCGTGTTGTCGGTGACGGAGAGACGGATTCCGAGGTAGACCCCCCCGATGGATAAGACGATCATGCCCACAATCCGAAAAATAAATTCGACGCTCATACTGACACTCCTTTCTGGCTCCCCCTTAAAGCAAGACGGGGCGAGCGCCCGGATGTTCTCCGCCGCTCACCCCATCCGACACTCAAGCCTGGCTGCCGTCCCAAAAGGGATGCTTCGCGATGTGGCTGAAGACGAAGGTTCAGCCGCAAGAAGGATAATGGATTAACTGCGCCGGCAACGCTTCAGTGCTGAATCGGGTGACTGATGAAGAGGATAAATCCGAGCCTGCCGGTGGGCGATGAATAAGAATGAATTCCACCGGACTGGCTGAATCTTAACACAGGCGTACCGGGGCGTCAATGGAAATTTAGCAAATTCTCATTTCAGGAGGCGGATGCGCGGGGGACGAGCGCGGCCTCCAGCGCTTCGCGGAGGGAGCGGGCCTGGACGACCTGCAACCCCTCCGGCCACGCGCCGACCCGCCGGGGCGTCTTGGGAATGACGACCGTGCTGAAGCCGAGCTGTCGGGCCTCGCGCAGCCGCTGGGAGAGCTGGCTGACGGCGCGCAGTTCGCCGGAGAGGCCGATCTCGCCGACGAGCGCGCAGTCGGCGCGGGCCGGGCGGTCCCACATCGAGGAGGCAATCGCCGCCGCAATGGCCAGGTCGGCGGCCGGTTCGCTCACCTTCAGCCCGCCGACGACGTTGACGAACACGTCCTGGTCGCCGAGCTTCAGGCCGAGGCGTTTGCTCAACACGGCGGTGATGAGCAGGAGGCGGTAAAAGTCCACGCCGTTCGGGGTGCGGCGCGGATTGCCGAAGGTGGTGACGCTGGTCAGGCCCTGAATCTCGACGAGCAGCGGGCGCGTGCCCTCCATCGTCACGGCGATGGCCGAACCCGGCGCGTTCACCATCCGCTCGGCCAGGAACGCCTCCGACGGGTTGCGCACCTCGACCATGCCGCTGCCCAGCATCTCGAACACGCCGACTTCGGAGGTCGCGCCGAAGCGGTTCTTCGCCGCGCGCAGCAGGCGGTACGCTTGATGCCGGTCGCCTTCGAGCTGCAGGACGGTATCTACGATGTGCTCCAGCACGCGCGGCCCGGCGAGTGCGCCCTCCTTGGTGACGTGGCCGATGAGGAAGATGGCGACGCCGGACGACTTCGCCACGCCCTGCAGGTGTGACGCGCACTCGCGCACCTGGCTCACCGAGCCGGCGGCCGAGGTCAGCCCGTGCAGGTAGACCGCCTGGATCGAGTCGATAATGACGAGGCGGGGCTTGACGGAGGCGATGTGCTCGAGGATCGCGTCGAGGTTGGTTTCGGTGACGAGGTAGAGCGGTTCGGGAAGTTTTTCTGCGTCCAGGGGGTCGCCGGCCCCGGCGTCCTCGCCGCGCAGCAAGCGCAGCGCGCGCATCTTAATTTGCCGCTCGGACTCTTCGCCAGAGACGTAGAGCACCGGGCCGGTCTGGTCGGCGAGTAGAAGCGCCATTTGGAGCAGGATGGTGCTTTTTCCAATACCTGGATCCCCACCCAGCAGCACCAGCGACCCCGGCACGATGCCGCCGCCCAGGACGCGCGCGAACTCGGCGATGGGCAGTTCCCAGCGGCCTTCGACGTCGCCTTCGATCTGCCGCAGGCTGCGCGGCTTGGAGCGCGCCGCGCCTGGCCGCGTAGCGTGCCGCGCCGCCTTCGCCGGTTCCTCGACGATCTGCTCGACCATCGAGTTGTACGTGCCGCACTGGGGGCAGCGGCCCATTTGCCGGAGCGACACGCGCCCGCATTGCTGGCAGACAAATTGGGTTTTGATCTTAGCCATCTGCGCCAAAAGAAAGCCCTCGCCGGTTTCCCGGCGAGGGCGGGCTGCCGCAGGGCTTGCGCCTCAGGCCGCCGGCATGGCCTCGGGCTGCGGCTCGGCGGCGCTCTCCGGGATCAGGGCGATGTCGTCGTTCTGCGCTTCGAGGCGCACCGTGTCGCCGTCGTGGACCTGGCCGGCGAGCAGGCTGTCGGAAAGCGCATCCTCCACTTTGGCCCGGATCACGCGGCGGAGCGGGCGCGCGCCCATATCCGGATCGTAGCCGAGTTTGGCGAGCAGGTCGCGCGCCTCGGGCGTGAGGACGAGCCGGATCTTGTGGTCTTCCACCCGCTTAGCGACCTTTTGGACTTCCAGGTCGACAATCTGCGAAATTTCGTCTTTGGTCAGGGCGCGGAAGACGATGATGCCGTCCACCCGGTTGAGGAACTCGGGCCGGAAGACCCGTTTGAGCGAGTCGGTGAGGGTGCGGTACATATCCTCGTAGGCTTGCTGCTCCGTCTCGGCCTCTTCGCGTTTCACGGCGAAGCCCAGGCCGGTCTGCCGCTTGATCAGGTCGGCGCCGATGTTGGAGGTCATGACGATGAGGGCGTTCTGGAAATTGACCTTTTTCCCCTTGGCGTCGGAGAGGTGCCCTTCTTCCATGATTTGCAGCAGCATGTTGTGCGCCTCGGGATGCGCCTTCTCGATCTCGTCGAAGACGACGATGGAGTAGGGGCGGCGGCGCAGGGCCTCGGTCAGCTGCCCGGCCTCTTCGTAGCCGACGTAGCCGGGCGGCGCGCCGACCAGCCGCGAGACGGTGTGGCGCTCCATGAACTCGGACATGTCCAGCTGGACGAGCGCCTCTTCGCTGCCGAACAGGAACTCCGCCAGGGCCTTGGTCAACTCGGTCTTGCCCACGCCGGTGGGGCCCAGGAAGACGAAGGAGCCAATCGGCCGCCTGGGGTCTTTGAGGCCGGCGCGAGCGCGGCGCACCGCCTTGGAGATGGCTACAATCGCCTCGTCCTGGCCGATGATGCGCTCGTGCAAGGCCTGCTCCATCTTCAACAGCCGCGCGGACTCTTCCTCGGTGATTTGCAGCACGGGGATGCCGGTCCACATGGAGACGACTTCGGCAATGTCCTCGGCGCTGACCTGGGGGCCGCTGGCGCGGTCCCACCCCGCGCGCATCTGCTCCAGTTTGGCTTCCAGTTCGGCCTGGCGGTTGATCAGTTCCTGGGCGTCTTCCTGGCGGCTCTCTTCGTCCGCCAACTGCAGCTCGGCGCGGACGGCGCGCAGGTCGGCGATGGTTTCCTTGAAGCGCTGCGCCTCAGGGCTTTTGTACATGCGCACCCGCGAGGAGGACTCGTCAATC
This sequence comes from Anaerolineales bacterium, assembly GCA_034435515.1. GTDB lineage: Bacteria > Chloroflexota > Anaerolineae > Anaerolineales > UBA6663 > DATDRS01. The sequence continues at coordinate 5,847 of DAOTXG010000621.1, read as the reverse complement.
AGGTCAATCGCCTTGTCGGGCAGGAAGCGGTCCGGCACGTAGCGGGCCGAGAGGTGCGCAGCGGCTTCCAGGGCGGCGTCGGTAATCGCGAGCTTGTGGTGCTCTTCGTAAGCGCTGCGGATGCCGCGCAGGATGGCGATGGTCTCGTCAATCGTCGGCTCGTCCACGTTCACCGGCTGGAAGCGCCGTTCGAGGGCCGCGTCGCTCTCGATGTATTTGCGGTACTCGTCGAGCGTCGTCGCGCCGATGACTTGCAGCTCGCCGCGCGACAGGGCGGGCTTGAGGATGTTGGCCGCGTCCACCGAGGAGCCGGCGGAGCCGGCGCCCACCAACATGTGAACTTCGTCAATGAAGAGGATGGCTTCGGCCTGTTTGAGTTCTTCGATCACGCGCTTGAGGCGTTCTTCAAACTGGCCGCGGTACATCGTCCCGGCGACGAGCGAGCCGACGTCGAGCTGCAGGACGCGCTTGCCGAGGAGCGGCTCGGGCGTCTCGCCGGCGACGATGCGCTGGGCCAGGCCCTCGACGATGGCCGTCTTGCCCACGCCTGGCTCGCCGATGAGGGCGGGGTTGTTCTTGGTGCGGCGCGCGAGGATTTGAATCACGCGCTCGATTTCCATCTGCCGGCCGATGACGGGGTCGAGTTTATTGTCTTCGGCTAACGCCGTGAGGTCGGTGGCGAGTTGATCCACCAACGGGGTCTTGGGCCGTTCTTTCTTCTGGCCGTGAGGGGTGACTGGCTGGCGCGCCGCCGATTGCACCGGGTTTTCCTGCAGCACGCGGCGGGTCTGGCGGCGGATCTGCTCGGCGGAGATGCCGAGTTTCTTGAGCACGTCAATCGCCACGCCTTCGTTCTGGCGCACCAGGCCCAGCAGGAGATGTTCCGTGCCGATGTAGTGGTGCCCCATGCGCCGCGCTTCGTCCACGGCCAGTTCCAGCACGCGCCGGGTGCCGGGCGAGAGGTCTATCTTGACCGGGCCGCTGACCTTGCTGGCCCCGGTCAGGCGCTCGACCATTTCCTGGACGCGCCGGGTCTCGACGCCCAGTTCGCGCAAGACGCGCCCGGCGACGCCGCCTTCTTCCCGCATCAGGCCGAGCAGCAAGTGCTCTGTGCCGATGTAGGCGTGGTGCAAGCGCTCGGCTTCCTCCTGAGAGAGACTCAAGACGCGCCGAGCCCGTTGGGTGAAGCGCTCCATTTTGTTTGACACGGGTCAACCTCCCAAGACAGACGCGACTAATCCCATAGGGAACCTGCTGACTCTATTCTATCAAAAAAACCCAAAACTGGAGGCTACCAGTTCTGGGGAGGGGAAGTAAGTCCTAGATTAGAAAAGTTCCGGGCGCAGTGCTGACCGCCTGCGCCCGGCCTGTTAGGGTCTGGTTATTTGTCGTCCTCGGCGGCGACTTCGTCCAAATCGAGCGCGGCCGCCACCTGCTCCCAGTCCGCCTCGGCATATTCGGCGGAACTGGCGCGCTTGAGGCTCAGCCCCACGCGCCGTTTCTCCGGGTCAATCTTGACGACGCGCAGGGTGACGGTCTGGCCTTCTTTCACGGCGTCGCGCGGGTGCTCGACGCGCCCCTCGGCCAGTTCGGAGACGTGGATCAGGCCTTCGACGTCCTCCGCGCCCTCAATGCGAGCGAACGCGCCAAACTTGGTCAGCTTGGTAATCGTCCCCGCCACCAGTTGGCCTACCTGATATTTCCTCTGCAGCGCCGTCCACGGGTCTTCTTCGCGGCGCTTCAGCGAGAGCGCGATACGCTTGCGCTCCCGGTCCACGTTGAGCACTTCGACTTCGACTTCCTGCCCTACTTTGAGGACTTCGTTGGGGTGAGTGAGGCGCTTCCAGGAAATTTCCGAGAGATGCACCAGCCCGTCGGCCCCGCCGATGTCAATGAACGCGCCGAACTCGGCCAGGCTCATCACCCGGCCCTTGCGCACGTCGCCGGGCTTGATCTCGGCCAGCAGGCGCTCTTTCTCCGCTTCCTTAGTTTCTTTGGCGGCGGCGCGCTCGGAGAGGATCAGGCGGTTGCGGCTGCGGTCCACCTCGATGACCTTGACCAGGGCGCTCTCGCCGATCATCTTGGCCCATTTCTGTTCGGGGGTTTCGGCGCCCTCCGTGCGGCGGCGGCGGCTCAGGCTGATTTGCGAGGCCGGGATGAACCCGCGCACGTTGCCTAGTTTGACGATCAGGCCGCCCTTGTTGAACCCGGCGATTGTCCCGCTGTAGACTTCCTGCGAGTCGAGCAGGCTCTCCGCCTGCCGCCAGTCTTTCTCTTCCTTGGCGCGGGTGAGCGAGAGGACGATGTTGCCGTTGCGGTCTTCGGGGTCCACGACGTACACCAGAATCGTCTGCCCCACAGCCAGCGACCGGCGCGTGGCCTCGTCCAGCGACTCAAATTCCCTGCCGGTGATGACGCCCTCCGATTTGGCCCCGACGTCCACCAGGATCTCCGAGTTGGTGATGCGCGCGATGACGCCGTCGCGCATCTCGCCCTTGGCCGGCATGTTCAAGGCGGTGTCGGTGTCCAGCAGGGCCTGCATCGGATGAACTGCCGACGACTGGCTGTTCTCCCCCCTGTTACGGTCGTTAGAAGTCATGTAAGCTTATTTCTCCGTCCGGTGATATGCAGGCATTATACGGGCGAATCGGCGGAATCGCAACCGCCGGGATTTTTGGAGGGGAATGGTATAATCTCCGGTGAATTGATGATTTTTGATTGCTGATGGTTGATTGGAACCCCGCCCAATCAACAATCCAAAATCGGCGATCAGCAATCCCAAGTATGCCCGCCATCTTCCCCTTCACCGCCATTGTCGGCCAGGACCGCATGAAGCGCGCGCTGGTGCTGAACGCCGTCAACCCGCGCATCGGCGGCGTGCTCATCCGCGGCGAGCGCGGCACGGCCAAATCCACCGCCGCCCGCGCCCTGGCCGCCCTCCTGCCGGAAGTCAAGGTCGTCCGGGAGTGCCGCTTCGGGTGCGACCCCGACCGCCCGACGACGTGGTGCACCGAATGTAAAGAACGCGCGGCCCAGTCTGGCAGCGACGGCCACCTGCCGTGGGAGATGCGCCGCACCTCCTTCGTCAACCTCCCCGTCTCGGCCACCGAAGACCGCGTGGTCGGCACGCTGGACATCGAGAAGGCCATCAAGAGGGGCGAGCGCCACTTTGAGCCGGGCGTGCTCGCCAACGCCAATCGCGGCCTGCTCTACATTGACGAAGTCAACCTGCTCGACGACCACGTGGTGGACGTCCTGCTCGACTCGGCGGCGATGGGCACCAACGTGGTGGAGCGCGAGGGAATCTCCTTCGCCCATCCGGCCCGTTTTATCCTCGTCGGGACGATGAATCCCGAAGAGGGCGACCTGCGCCCCCAGCTGCTCGACCGGTTCGCGCTGTCGGTGGACATTCGCGGCCTGGCCGCCCCCGCCGACCGCATGGCGATCATGGAGCGCACGCTGGCCTTCGAGACCGACCCCGACGGCTTCCGCCAGCAGTGGATGGCGAAAGAAAAAGAACTGGGCGAGGAAATTGAGCGGGGGCGCGAGATTGTGGATGACATTGAGTACTCCCGGCGCGACCTGCACTCCATCGCCGCGCTGACCGCCTCCCTGCAGGTGGACGGCCACCGCGCCGACCTCGTCATCCTCAAGGCCGCCCGCGCCCACGCGGCGCTGCAGGCCCGCCGGGCCATCAGCGACGTGGACATCGCGCTGGCCGCCGAACTGGCGCTGCCGCACCGCATCAAGCGCGGCCCCTTCCAGCAGGCTGAGGTCAACCTCTACAATCTCGAAGAGCGCATCGAGCAAATCCACTCCGAATGGGGCGGGGAAGAGGGCCAGCCCGAGCCGAGCGAGACCCAGCAGCCGGTAAAAAAAAACAGGGCGTAGCGCAGGAGTCGGCTGAAGAGGCGCCCGACTTCGGCCAGGCGGAACCGCAGCCCCAGCCCTTCGCCAGCCAGCAGGATTCGTACTGGTGGGAAGGTGGGCAGAAGATCAAAACCGGCGAGCATTTCCAGCCGCGCAAGCTCGACACCCCGCTCGACAAACTCACCCGCAAGACGGGCGGCCGCCGCTCGCGCACGCGCACCGACCGCAAGCGCGGGCGCTACATTCAGGCCCGCCCCGCGCACGGCAAGACGAGCGACGTGGCTTTCGACGCCACGTTCCGCGCCGCCGCGCCCATGCAAGTCCACCGCGCCGACCGCCGCCAGGCCGAGCAAATCGCCTTCGCCATCGAAACCGACGACCTGCAAAGAAAAATCCGCGTCAAGCGCGCGGCCAACCTGATCCTGTTCGTCGTGGACGCCTCGTGGTCCATGGCCGTCGCCGAGCGCATGTCCGCGACCAAGGGCGCGATCATGTCGCTGCTGACCGACGCTTACCAGCGCCGCGACCGCGTGGGGCTGATCGTCTTCCAGAAGAACAAGGCCACGCTCGTCCTGCCGCCGACCAACTCGGTGCAGCTCGCCCAGCGCACCCTGGCCGACATCCCGGTGGGCGGCAAGACTCCCCTCTCGGCCGGCCTGATGATGGCGTTCAAAGTCTTTGAGCAGGAGAAGCACACGCACCCTGACGTGATGCCGCTGATGATCCTGCTCACCGACGGCGCGGGCAACGTGGCGATGACCAACCTGCCGCCGCAGCAGGAGGCCCACCGCGCGGCCGAGATGTTCAAGGACGAGCACATCCGCAGCGTGGTCATCAACATGGAGCACGCCGCCTTTGACCAGGGCCTCGCCCGCGCCCTGGCCGAGCACCTCGGCGCGCCCTGCTACACCCTGCGCGAATTGAAAGCCGAGAGCCTGTACCAGACCGTGCGGGAAGAATTGGACGGAGGCAAGTAGGGGCGACCCTGGCGGTCGCCCGCGTGGGAAAGCGAAGGAACTGAGGGAACTGTAGGAACTGAGGAAACTGCGGGAACTTTGCGGAGGACAGGATGACATTGCTGACGCTGGAAGTGCCGGAGAAATTGGCCGAGAAACTGGCCGGGATTGACCGCGAGGTTTTGGTGAAGGCTTTGGAGGCCGGGCTGGAATTGCGCGGCGAACAGCCGACGGAACATCCCTACATCACCCGTGTGCCGGGGATTCTCTCTGGCCGCCCGATTGTGCGCGGCACGCGGATTCCGGTGTGGCAAATCGCGCAGGCCATCTTGTATCTGGGCGATTCCGTAAAAGACTACCTGGAAGGCCACCCGCGCCTGACGGAGGCCAAGATACACGACGCGCTGAGTTATTACTTTGACCACCGCGAGGAAATTGAGAAGGAGATGGAAGAAAACAAGACGGAGAACGTTATCCGAGAACTCGGCATAACGATTGACGAGCGTGGCATCGGTCGCTTTACCAATCTTGACACTTCCTCGCATGGCTGACCAACCAGGGCTGTTCATCCAAATTTACGTTGACGAAGATTCGACAAGCGCCCTCGCGGAAGCCCTGCGCGAGCGCGGCTATGTTGCCGAGAGTGCAATCGAAGCCGGTTTAGGAGAAGCAGACGACGAAACGCAACTGACTTATGCCACCTCAAAAAGCATGGCTATCTTGACACGCAACAACATAGATTTCAGTGTGTTGGCAAAGAGGTGGGCTAACGTCGGGCGCGAACACGCGGGCATCATCATCTCCGAAAAATTCAGCCGGGAACAGTTTGGCGAACTCCTCCGTCGCACGCTCAAATTGCTGAACACGATGACTGCCGACGAGATTCGGAATACTTTTGTGTATCTCTCACAGTTCCGTTGAAGGATCAAGGCAATGGTGACATCCAAAGACCTTCGCAAAATCGTCCAACATCTCGACGCCGACTTTGAGCCATACGGCAAACGGAGCCGCGAGGCAGATT
>DAOTXG010000620.1:0-2571 GCA_034435515.1 Anaerolineales bacterium | reverse complement strand
CTCATTGCCGACCTTCTGGCCGGATATACTGCCTAGGGTCGCAAGTTGCATTCTTTTAATCCACGAAGGGACACGAAGTTTCACGAAGACGCGAAGACTGGCAGCCCCCTTCGTGTCCCTTCGTGGATCTTCGTGGATTCATAGTACAATTCCACGTATCCCCTTGACCTCGCGGAAAACACATCATGGAAGCCAAATTCAACGAACTCAAAACCCGTCTCGCCGAAATCCACGACCTGAACATAGTCAGCTGGGTGCTGGGCTGGGACCAGCGCGTGATGATGCCCGCCAAAGGCGCGGCGGTGCGCGCCGAGCAGCTCGCCACGCTGAATAAAATCGCGCACGAGAAGTTCACCGCCGACGAAATCGGCCGGCTTCTGGACGACCTGCGGCCTTACGCAGACAGCCTGCCCTACGACTCAGACGAGGCCAGCCTGATCCGCGTGACGCGGCGCGACTACGAGAAAGCCCGCCGCGTGCCGAGCGAGCTGCGCGCCCAGATGTCACGCGCCGCCTCGCAGGCCAACCCGGTCTGGATTGAAGCCCGCCAGAAGTCGGATTTCGCGCTCTTCCTGCCCTATCTGCAAAAGAACGTCTAGCTTAAGCACCAATACGTCGAGTGCTTTGACGAAGCGGAGAGCGTTTACGACATCCTGCTGGACGACTTTGAGCCGGAGATGAAGACCGCCGAGGTCAAGGCCCTCTTCGACGACTTGAAGAAGGACCTCGTCCCCCTCATCGCCGCGATCAACGAGCGCGCGGGGAGCGTGAGCGACGCCTGCCTGCGCCAGCGCTTCCCGGTGGACCGGCAGCGCGAATTCTGCCTGAGCGTCGTCGAGCGTTTCGGCTTCCGCGCCGATTCGTGGCGGCTCGACCCGACGGTGCATCCCTTCGCCAGCAATTCCTGCACCACCGACATCCGCATCACCACCCGCTATTACGAAGACTATCTCAGCCCCGCGCTGTTCGGCTCGATGCACGAGTGCGGGCACGGGTTGTACGAGAACGGCGTCAGCCCGACGCTGGAGCGCACGCCCTTGTGCCGGGGCGCCTCGCTCGGCCTGCACGAATCGCAGAGCCGCATGTGGGAGAACCTGGTGGGCCGCAGCCGCCCCTTCTGGAACTTCTTCTATCCCAAACTGCAAGCCGCGTTCCCGGAGCAGTTGGGGAGCGTAGACCGGGAGACGTTTTACCGCGCCATCAACAAAGTCCAGCCCTCGCTCATCCGCGTCGAGGCCGACGAGGCCACCTACAACCTGCACATCATCCTGCGCTTCGAACTGGAGCAGGAAATCATGGAGGGCAAACTGGCGCTGAAGGACCTGCCCGAGGCCTGGAACGCGCGGATGAAGCAATTTCTGGGCGTGGACGTTCCCGACGACGCGCGCGGCGTGCTGCAGGACATTCACTGGTCGGACGGGATGATTGGCTACTTCCCCACCTACTCGCTCGGCAATATCATCTCCTGCCAGATTTGGGAGAAAGCCCTCGACGCAATGCCCGACCTCTACGAGCAGTTCGAGCGCGGCGAGTTCACGGCCCTGCGCGAATGGCTGCGCGCGAACCTCCACCGGCGCGGGCGCAAGTTCACTCCGAAAGAGACGCTGGAGAAGGTCGTGGGCGGCCCGATCCAGGTGGGGCCATACGTCCGTTACCTGTATCGTAAGAACCAGGAGATCTACGGGTTAACGGCCGAGGCTTCACGTGGGAATGGCTGATACTCAGCGAATCACGAAAGCGGCTCGTAGTGGCGACTCCGCGAAGCGCGCCTGTGGGGTTAGTCGCTTTTTCACCCCAACGACTGACGCGAAGCGGTTACTACGATTTCGTGATGTACTGATGCTCATCATGCTCCTCGCCGCGGGGCTGAAGTTCACTGCCGGCCTCGAGACGGCGGTGGATATAGAAATGTATGATGAGACTTACTACTTATACGGCGGCGTGACCCTCATCAGCCGGGGCTGGCCGACAGCAGAAAACTCGCCGTTTTATGCGCTGTGGTATTACCTGCTGTCGCGCTTCCAGCCGGATCGAGTCAGCCTGTATTACCTGAATTACACGTTGCTGACGATCCTGCCGCCAATTTTGCTCTATCGCTTGCTGCGCCAGCACAAGATTGACTCCCTGGCCAGTCTGATCGCCTCCCTGCTCTTTCTGATCTCGTTTGTCAACCTTCCGGTCTGGCCCAAGCCCGCCCACCTGGCCTTAGTCGTGATCCTGGGCTTTCTTATACTGGCGGGCTATCCGCGCTCACCCGCGCTGGCCGGACTGGTCTTTTCGCTGGGACTGCTGCTCGCCGCGTTCATCCGGCCCGAGTATTTTCTGGCCTTCCTCCTGGCCCTGTTTGTCTCCGCCGGGTTTCTGGGCTACGAGTATCGAAACCAGTCGTTAACGCCAACCACGTTATCGGCCCTCGCCGGGTTGGCGGCTGTGTCAGTCTGGTGGCTGGGCTGGCTGGGCGCGCCGCTGGGAGGCGGCCGGAGTTATTACGCCTTCGGCCAGCATTTTGCCGTCCATTGGGTCTCGTGGACGGGGAGCGACCTCAACCCCTGGACTCATTGGGCGGAAATC
>DAOTXG010000619.1:0-2448 GCA_034435515.1 Anaerolineales bacterium | reverse complement strand
CCCCAGCGGGGCAAGTTCTGGGGATACGAACTCTGCCAGAGTCACCGCCCGCTCGTCGTTGAACAACAGCAAAGCCAAGATGACCTTCCTTTTAACTGCCGTGCCTGCCCCCTTCGCGCAGGTCTACCGTGACGACGCCGATGGGGCGATGAGTCTGTATCTGGTGCAATCTGGTTTCCAGGTCACGAAAAAAGTTACGTCGGATTTCTATTATGGCTCCGGCATGGCAGTCGCTGAGGCGTCGTCGGGCGGCAATTTCGTGTACCTATGGTCGAAAAATCGTTCCCTCGGCTCAGTATCCACCAAAGAAATTCAATACACTATATTGAACAGGTATGGCGAAACCGTGCGGGCAATAAGCCAACTGACCAACAACAGCGGGGCGACCCTGTATACCTCTGATTGGTCCCCGGTTGTGGCTGTGGCTCCCGACGGGCACATTGGCGTGTTGTGGTATCGCTATCTCTATAATAGCAGCACCAACCAGTATAACTATAATATCTACTTCGCTATCCTGGATACCTCAGGCAACGTCTCCTACGGGCCAGCCAACCTGACCAACGACAATACCTGGGGAACTTTTAGCGACCCCACTCCAACCGTGGTCGAGTATTTTGATCCCAAGATCTCTGCCACGGGCGACAACCGTTTCCTGCTTGCCTGGCAAAAGAACTACTACGGCGCGCCTACTGGAAACTGTTCCAGTTACTGCTCCGTGGCCGACATCCACTATGCAGTGCGGGATACCAACGGCGGTGAGGTCAAGAGCATCACCCAATTCACCAACGACACGGTAGGATTTGACGAGGGGTATTACGATCTCAATTTGGCTAACTTAAGTGGTAGCCGGGCCTTGCTCACCTGGGATCAGGGCAGCAGCAGCGATATTCACTACGCCGTGTTCGACAGCGGCGGAAATGTCATCCAACCTCCTTTGAATTTAGTCGCTGATGGATCAAGCCTGTCTGATTACCTCCCCGACGCAGTGCAGCTTTCGGATGGCAAGATTGTTATCGCCTGGACGGCCGGTAATTTGAACATCCGCTTTGCCGTGCTGGATGCCTCCTATAACCGCATAGCCGGGCCTACCACGTTGAGTAATCCAGCCACAACGGCGGGCAACAGTTTTGTCTCGGTTGCTGCTGACGCAAGTGGCCGCGCCGTCCTCACCTGGATGGATTCCACGTTCTCTAACCGCCGTAATCTATACTATGCGTTGGTGGATGGAAGCGGGAACGCGATAACGCCGCCGATGATCTTCCGCACCAGTCAGTCTGCTTCTTCCCCACGCATTGAAACTAGTTTCGAAGGCTATGGCAACACTTCATATAACTCGTCCATTGCAGCAGGCGTGGATAGCGTCATCACCCTGGGCAGTTCTCTCTTCGCGGCCCCGCCAGGCGGCGCGGCGGCGCTTATCCTGAGCTACGCTAATCATGGCCTGACGACTGCCACAGGCGTAGTGCTTACCGTCACCCTTGACGCCAACCTTACCTATCTCAGTGACACTTCTGGAATCCTGCCGGCGGTGAGCGGAAACAACGTCATCTGGAACCTGCCCAATCTGAGTTTCTTGAGCACGGGCCAATTTATGGTATATGTGAGAGTGCCCTCTGCTGCGACCATCGGTACGCGCTATCCCATCTCTTTAACCCTGGCCTCGGCCGGAGGGGAGACCAACGCCAGTGACAACACCGCGAGCGCGGAAGTGATGGCCGCCTTGCAGCTCTTCTTGCCGTTGATAAGACGCTAAGAGGCCATCACAAAACATCTTGAAGCGGCGAAGCGAGTGCGTCGTACGTCATGCAGACCTGGTCATCTAACCGGGCCTGTGCTTTTGGGTGAAACCTCTCCGCCGCGCTTGCCCCGCGCCTCACTCGGCAGTATTATTTCACTCAGACTTATAGCGAATTCCTGTCAGACCCGCGAGGTCTCTGAGACCTCGCGGGTCTCTGAGGCGCCTCTCCATGTTCGCAGCTCGCAAGCCAACGAAATCCCGAATCAAGCGTCCCTGGGCGGTCACCGTCCTCAGCCTGCTCCTGCTTTTCCAGTCCATCGCGCTGTTCACGTTTGGCGCGTTCAGCCTGATCGCCGCCAGCTGGAAATTCAACATCACCCTCGAGACGATGGTCGAGGAGTTTCCGCACGCGCTGCGCGGCACGTTCTTCATCGCGCTGGCGCTGCTGGCCCTCGTCGTCGCCCCCCGTTTCTTCCGCCTGCGCTCCACCGCCTGGATCAGCGCCATGCTGCTGGAGGGGCTGACCCTGTTGATGGCCCTCGGCGTGTACCTGCGCGGCAAAGCCTTTTACGGCTACCTGATGATGCTCTACGGCATCTTCATGGTCGTCTACCTGAACCACTCCGAAGTGCAGGCCGCCTTCCGCTCTCCGCACGAGATCTCCGACCCGCGCGACCGATGAACACCCCCCCCCCCCCCCCCCCCCCCCC
>DAOTXG010000618.1:0-2201 GCA_034435515.1 Anaerolineales bacterium | reverse complement strand
CAGAGCGCCATGGCGCGCGCTACGTGGACGTGACGCCCGTCTCACGGAAAGCGGCCAGCGACGCGTCGCTCATTGCCGGCGACGGTCTGCATCCTTCCGGGAAGATGTATGCCGAGTGGGCGCGGCTCGCCCTGTCGCTGGCGCGACTGGTGCTGGCTGAATAATCGCTCTTCGCACACAGAGAAAGAGACAGTGCCCAACATATTACTACAGCGCGCCTGTCCCAAAGACACCAGAGCAACTTTGCGTGCCTCCGCAACGCCGCTCGCCATAAGTGGACTGGCTTGCCTCATCCATGCTCAAGGAATACATCTTCTTATTCGGTCTGACTCCGCTTTCATCGTCATCTTGAGCCTGTGCTTAACTTTGCTTGGATTGATGGCTTTGGGTGTAACCCACCGGCCTAATTGGCGTGGCATTCTCAGCGGGCTAGCAGGTTTCCTCGGGGAAATCTTGGCACTCGGAATGGTCGCGCTACTTCTCTTTTCAACCGTAACCGAAACATGGTTTGACGCTATGGGATACTCCCAAGCCCTTGAATTCGCCCTGGCAAGCGGAATGGGAGTCGGGGTCGTACTCTTGACGACAGGAACAGTGAAAACCTGGCACGGCGGCGTAGGGATTGTCGTAGGGCTTGTGATAGGAGCAACACTGGCTACCTATTTTGCACCGAAGTGGCTGATAGCCTTAGATTACATCGCAATTGCCTCAGCCTGGATGAGCGTGATATTGATGCACAGAGTCCTTGAAGCAAAGTAAAGTCGTTCGTAGTGACGCACGCCAGTGCGTCACCCTTCCCTGGGATCGAGCAACACCACCAACCCCAGCAATCCCATGTTGCTGAACAACAGCGGCGCGAGGAAGGGCGCGCCGCGCAGAAAACGCTCAGGGATGATCGTCGCCTGCGCCACGAGGTTCGCGTTCACGTGCAGGAGCGCGCCAACGCCGCCGACCGCGATCAGCAGGAGCATGGCCGCCGCGTAGGTCAGCAGGTCCGCGCGCGTCGGGCGGGCGGTCGCGCCCATCATCGCCGCGACGACCATGCCGAACACGCCCGCGCCGATGGGAAGCCACAGCCACGGATTTTCAAATCGTGTGCGCGCGTGGTCGAGCACGCTGGAAATCAGCGCGATGAGGACGCCCAGGCTGATCATGTAGAAATACGCCTGTGTTTTCGGGTACGGCAGCTGCAGTTTCAGCCCGCCGAGCAGGTCGAGCGCCCCGCTGTCGGGCGGGTTCTCGACCCACGCCGCGCTGAGGCCGAGGACGCCCACCAGCGCAAAGGCCAGCGGGCCAAGCACGGGCGGCGCCCAGAAGAACAGGTCGAGGATCACCTGCTGGCCGCCCGGCGCGCCGGTGAGGATAGTGCGGCGAATGTGGAAATACGCGCCCAGAAACCCGACGCCGATGCTGGCGACGAAGACCAGGGTTGCGAGGACGGTCGCCAGCGGGCGGCGGCGGAGGGCGAGGAGGCCCGCCAGGAGCAAAATCACCCCGGCGGTCGGCCCGAACAGGATGGGGATCCACTCGTAGGGGACGATCGTGCCGCTGAGGCTATGGGCGAGGAACGTGTCCACCCCCAACATGATTTCGTTGACCGCCGCCAGCAGCAGCATCACCTGGTCGCGCGAGAGCGGCAGGCGGCGGAAGCGGGTGATCGGAGGCAAGAGGGTGGCGAGGTGGTACATGGCGGGGGAATCCACGAAGTCACACGAAGGGACACGAAGATTCTTGGTGTCTCTTCGTGTCCCTTCGTGGATTCTTTATTTGCTCTGCTCCTTCTCTTTCACCTTCTCCGTGGCGATGTCCTGCAACTCCGCCAGGCCTTTCACCACCTCGTAGGCGCCGTGCCATTGCGTGTAGTCCGCGCCCTGCATCCACACGCCGAACTTGGCGGTGCGCCCAAAGTGATGCCACGTCTCGTAATGAATAAAGTCGAACGGCTCGTCAAACGACGCCTCGGTCAGCAGGCCCTGGTCGGCGAGCGACTGCTTAATCGCATCGCTCTGTCGGATGAAATTGTTGACTGCCTCGACGGCGGCGTCGGCGTCGGCGTAGTAGTTGGCAATGAACTCCTTGTTGTGGCACTCGGTGCACACGCTCTGCATCCGCACCCGGTTGTCCTGCCACGCGGGGCGGCGGTCGCTGATCGGCGCAAACAGATACCACGTGAGTCGGTCGCCCGCGTCGTGGGTCGTGCC
>DAOTXG010000617.1:0-7974 GCA_034435515.1 Anaerolineales bacterium | reverse complement strand
AAGTCCTCCACCGGGCACGCCCTTCCGGCGGGGCAGGGCGGTTTTGGCCCCTTCGCTCTTAACCTCTTCCTGGCGCCGGGCGACAACTCGCTGGACGAGATGATCAAATCTACGGAGCGCGGGCTTCATCCCCTGTCACTGAATGAGACACAAAAGGCATCGCAGAAGCATGCTTGAATGCATCTGGCTCAGGATTGCCGCGCCGCATCCCGCTCCCAGTTTGACCGCTGCGATTCAGGCAGGGCTGATCCGCTGGAGCGCCCGTCGCTGGTCGTGCAAGGCAGTTTATGCAGCCGCCTCACAACGGGTGCTGCCCGCGTCCTCGGCCTGCCGCGCTCTCGGCGGTGCTGGAGGCAGGGTGCGGGCGGGTAAGTTCCCGGACAGCGGTAGCGCCAACGGGCTGGCGGGTCGGGTGCCGCTTCTTATGCAGAAGCGGCGAGACGCAGGCAGTCGCGTGCGCCGCACGTGGCCGGGGCCGCGGGCCTCACGCTGCTCAGGCCGGAAGTGTGTGGTGCACGGTGAAGCCTATCGGGAAGGCCCACGTCATCGTGCGGCAGCGTTGCACATAATCGCGCCCCAAGCGGAAGAGGCTGTAGTCGCGTTTGTGAGACGCTTCCAAGAGCAGCCGCCGGCCGGTGACGGTCACCCATTCGCCCAAATGGATCAGCCACAGCGTCGTCACGGCGATACCCAGCAACAAGACCTGCAGGCGTTCGGGGTCGTCCAGGTGGCTGCGTTCCACATCGAAGCCGGAGCTCTTCCAGTCTCGAAAGCCGGGCTCAATCCAGTAGCGTTTGCGCCCGCGCCGCCAGGCCTGCCGATTGGCGGGTTGATCGACGGCCCAGTAGCGCGGGGTGTCTTCGTTGGGCGACCAGTGCGCGAGCAGGTTCACCGGGCCAAAGGCATGGCGTTCGGTCAGCGTCACGTCTTGGCGATACAGGCAGTGACCGCGCTCGACGGGCAAATCGCGCAGGGCGTAACTGACGCCTTCGGTCGTCTGAAAACGCAGGTCGGATTTGAGACCGACGTGCCAGTGCCAGGCCTGCTCGCGACAATAGGCCTGCACCGGCACCGCGCGGAACTCCGCGTCGCCGTAAAAGGTAATCCGCACCCGCTCACGGGGCGGCAAGTAGGGCTGCACTTGACGCAACAGGCTCACTTGGGCCTCGGCCGAAGTGCCCCCAAACGGCAAGACTTGCCAACCCAAGGGCAACAAGCGCTTGCCATAGGCGGCCCCGACAGTCAGCACGCTCCAGCGGTCGGCCAAGTCCGTGCGGTCCATGACCAGGGCCACTTCCGCGCCGGTCCAGTGGGCAAACAGATGCCGGATGATTGGCCCATACCAGTCCTGCCACTCCGGGGTCTGCGACAACATCCGCCGCAGGCGTTGAATCAGATTCTCACGATTGCCAGGCACGGGCAACGCCAGGGCCAGGGTGCTCAGATGGCAGTTAGAACTGACTGCCAACGCTTGACTGAGCAAAGCCAAGTTTGTCCGGTGCGGTTTGGAGAGGTTCAATTCCAAGAAAGTGAACTGGCGCATGAGTTCCCGATGTAGTTGTAAACTGTCCATGAGACGCTCCTTTCAATGTGAGTGGGTAAAGGCGGCAACTTTACCGTATCACATCGGGAGCGTCTCGATCTCAACTCAAAACTGACAGGGGATGAACCCCCGCGGGTATAAACTGCGCTTTTTGTTCGCCGCGCAGTTGCACTGCGGGGCGGCGGCATTGCAATCGCGAAGCATCCCTTTGGGACTGCCGCCCGCTCAATAGCACGCTCCAAACGCGCAACTTGTGCCTGCGCGCCGTATACAACTGCTGAGGAGATACAATGCTTGATTTCTTCACCCTGGCTCAATCGCTCGAGACTGAGATGATCGCCCGGCGGCGCGACCTGCACCGCCACCCCGAACTTGGCTTTCAAGAAGTCCGCACGGCAGGGATCGTGGCGAACGAGTTGAACCAATTGGGGATAGAAGTCCGCACGGGCGTGGGAAAGACAGGCGTCGTCGGCCTTCTCGAAGGCGACCGTCCCGGCCCGACGATCCTCCTGCGCTTCGACATGGACGCGCTCCCCATCGTCGAGGCGAACCAGACGGATTACGTCTCTGAGAATCCCGGCGTGATGCACGCCTGCGGCCACGATGGGCACGTGACGATCGGCCTGGCGGTGGCGAGGATGCTCGCGCCGCGCCGCAAGGAAATGGCGGGCGCGCTCAAGTTCGTGTTCCAGCCCGCCGAGGAGGGCCTGGGCGGCGCGGCGGCGATGGTGCGGGAGGGCGTGTTGGAAAACCCCGCGCCTGAGCGGTCGCTGGCGCTTCACCTCTGGAACACGCTGCCCTTCGGCTGGGTCTCGGCGACCGACGGCCCCTGCATGGCCGCCGCCGATAAATTCACCGTCACGCTGCAAGGCAAAGGCGGCCACGGCGCGTCTCCCTATCAAACCAAAGACCCGATTGTGGCGGTGGCGCAGATCGTCACTGCGCTGCAGACTGTCGTCGCGCGCAACGTGAACGCGCTGGAGGCCGCCGTGCTTTCGATCACGTCCATCAAGAGCGGCGAGGCCTTCAATGTCATCCCGGATTCGGCGGCGCTACTCGGCACCTTCCGCACCTTCAAACCTGAGGTGCGCGAGACGGTCGTCCGGCGCTTCGAACAGATCGTGAACGGCGTGGCCGGGGCGATGGAGTGTTCCGCCAGCGTTCAATACGAGGTCACGACACCGGCCGTCGTCAACGATGCGCCGATGGCCGCCGAGGTGCGTGAGCTGGCCCGGACCCTGCCCGGCGTCACCCGCGTCGCCGACGACGAGCGCACTATGGGTTCAGAGGACATGGCCTACATGATGAGCGCCATACCGGGGTGCTATTTCTTCGTCGGCTCGGCCAATGCTGAAAAGGGGCTGGACTATCCACACCACCACCCGCGCTTCGACTTTGACGAGCGCGCGCTGACGGTCGGCGCGGCGCTGATGGCGCGGGCGGCGGCGAGGTATGTATTGAAATAGACCCGAAGCCCAGACCCTAAGGGTCTCTGAGACCCTTAGGGTCTGAAACCGGCGTTTCGGGTCTAACCTACGCGAATGGGCAGGTGCACGGCTGGTCAATCGGGAGTATGCTAGAAATCCTGGAAAAGGTGATCATGTTCAACACAACCGCAGACGTTATTGACGGCTTAAACAAGCAGCAGTACATCGCCTCCGACGAGATCGCGACAGTGTTGTTCCTCGCGGAGAAACTCAACAAGCCCGTGCTGGCCGAAGGCCCGGCCGGGGTGGGCAAGACCGAGCTGGCCAAAGCCTGGGCGGGCGCGACCGGGCGCGCCCTCATCCGCCTGCAATGTTACGAAGGGCTGGATGAGACCAAGGCGCTTTACGAGTGGGAATACGCGAAGCAAATGCTCTACACCCAGCTGCTCCGCGACAAATTGAGCGAGCTGCTCAGCGGCTCGACCTCGCTGGCGCAGGCCGCCGACAAACTGGCGGGGGAAGAGGACGTGTTCTTTTCGCAGCGCTTCCTGCTCCCGCGCCCGCTGCTGCAAGCCATTCTGGCCGACCAGCCGGCGACGCTGCTGATTGACGAGATTGACCGCGCCGACGCCGAGTTCGAAGCCTTTCTCCTCGAGGTGCTTTCGGACTTTCAGGTGTCCGTGCCGGAACTGGGCACGCTCCGGGCCAGACATCACCCCCTGGTGCTGCTGACCTCCAATAACACCCGTGAATTATCCGAGGCCCTCAAGCGGCGCTGCGTCTACATCTACATTGACTATCCCACGCTCGAGGCCGAACTGCGCGTCGTCCGGCTCAAAGTGCCCGACCTGGCGCCCCACCTCGCCAAACAGGCCGTCGAGTTCGTGCAGAAACTGCGGCGCATTGACCTCAAGAAACATCCCTCGGTGAGCGAGACGCTGGACTGGGCCAAGGCGCTCGTCCTGCTCAACGCCAAGCACCTCGACCCGAAGACGCTCGACACGACGCTCTCGATCCTGCTCAAGCACGAGGCCGATTTGCAGCGCGCCCGGCGCGGGATGCACCGCGACGACCACGGTTCCGCGCCCGACGAGCCGCCCCCCAACATCATCCGCCGCCTGCGCGGGAGCGGGGGGCGTTGGCCGGAGGATTAGTCAACGGATGAAACGGATGGAAGGGATGAAGAGATAGAGGATCAAGACTATGGATGAGCGGGTCGTTCAGTTCATTGCGGGGCTGCGCGCGGCCGGGGTGCGCATCTCGCTGGCCGAGAGCCAGGACGCCTTCCGGGCCTTGGAACACATTGGCGTCATGGAGCGCGCGGCCTTCCGTTCGGCGCTGCGGGCCACGCTCATCAAGGAACGCGACGACGAAGTGATCTTCGACCGGCTGTTTCCGATGTACTTCAGCTCGGGCGGCCCGCCGCTCATCCCCGCCGAAGAAGCCCTCACGCCCGAACAGCGGAAGATGCTCGAGGCCGCCATGCGCGCGCTCGCGGGCGACTTGAGCCGCCTGCTGCAAATGCTGGCCTCCGGGCGCGGCCCCACGCGCGAGGAGATGGAGCGCTGGGCGCGGCAGGCCGGGGCCAACCGCGCGCGCCGCCCCGAAAGTCAGCCGTACCTCACCCGCGAGATGCTCCGCCGCATGGGGCTGGGGGAATTAGCCGAGCAAATTGAAAAGTTGATGCAGCAACTGGCGCAGATGGGCATGACGCCGGAAGGGCAGGAGGCCATCCTCCGGCTGATCCTGGCGAACCGCGACTTGCTGGCCGAGCAGACGGCGCAATTTGTGGGCCAGAAGATTGCCGGACAGATGGCCGATCAGCCCCGTCAAAAGATGGACGAGGCCGAGTTGATGGAGAAGCCCTTTAAGGATTTGTCGGAAGCCGAGGCGCGCCTGTTGCGGCAGCTGGTCGCGCGGCTGGCCGCTCGCCTCCGCTCGCGCGCGGCCCTGCGCCAGAAGAAGGGCGACGGCAAAACCCTCGACGCCAAGGCCACCCTGCGGGCCAACATCGAAACCGGCGGCGTCCCCTTCGAGCTGCGCTTCAAGAAAAGACACCTCAAGCCCAAGTTCGCGCTCATCTGCGACATGTCCGAGTCCATGCGTGACGTGATCGAGTTCATGCTGCGGCTGATGTACGAGCTGCAAGACCAGGTGGCGAAGGCGCGCTCGTTTGGCTTCTACGACCACCTGGAAGACGTGACCGAGGAGTTCATCGGCCGCCGGCCTGACGAGGCGGTCCCGCTCGTCAAGCACCGCTTCCCGTACATCCCCTACGGGACCGACCTGGGGCGCTGCCTGGATGTTTTTTGCGGCGAGCACCTGGACGCGGTGGACCGCCGGACGACGGTGATCTTCCTCGGCGATGCGCGCAACAACTTCAACGATCCGCGCCTGGATATGTTCGAGCACCTCAAGCGCCGCGCCCGCCGGGTGGTGTGGTTCAACCCCGAGCCGCGCTACCAGTGGGGCGCGGGCGACAGCGACATGCCGCAATACGCGCCGCTGTGCGACGCCGTGCATCAGGTGAGCAACCTGGCGGAACTGACGGACGCGGTGGATAAATTATTCGCGCGATGAGGGGCCGGTTTAACTGCATTGGGCCTGGGTGATTTCAGCCTGCATCTGGCGCTGGTCCTCCGTCCACCATCCCTTGATGTAAGCCAGGATGGCGGCCGCCTCGGCCTCCGTGAGCCTATCTTTCCAGGCTGGCATGCGCGGAACATCCTCCGAAACGCCCATCATTTCACGCATCATGTCGCCCATCGCTCCCGAACCGTTGAGGATGATGTCCGTCAGTTGACAGTCGGGGTGGTGCCACGTGTGCCCGTTAGCGTTATGCGGCGGCGGAATATCCATCATCTGACCGCCGGCGGCCCCGCCGTGACAGCTAACGCAATACGTATTGTACAGTTCGGCGCCTCGTTCCATAGGAATGGAGGTGCTCTGCTGCTCGGCCAGTTGGGTCACCACGTTACAGGCCAGCAAGAGAGCCGGGATAAACAGGGCCAATAGTCGGAGGCGTTTGTTCAATCCAGTGGTAAACATAGCTGCCAAATCTTGCGGCGGGTATAACTATCTACCGCGAGTACTTCTGAATAATCACCCGTTAGATCAAGGAAGCGTCACGGTCGGCGTGGCGCCTATTTCAGAGGGGGAGGGGATAGCAATCATGACCGATTCATTGAAGTCGTGATAAACGCTCACCATGTGATGGCCGGGGGCGTCCATCGTTTCGCGCAGGATGAATTTGGTCTCCACATCAATCCAGCGGGCAAACGCGACGGGGTTTCGCAAGATGTAGAGCGTGAACATGACCTTTTGCGCCTGCCGCCCGTCCACTTCTTCCACCTTGCCCAGGCGGGCGGAGACAGCCTTACGGCTGAAATCGAAATTGGGAAAGACAAACGCCTCGTTCTGCCGGACGGCCTGCCACAACGGCGCGCCCGGCCGCCGGTAGTAATACATGAAGCCCTGCGCCAGGTTCTCTGATCCGTTGGACAACACATCGTGGAGAAGGTTGGGCGCTTGAAAGGCGACTGTCTCCGTCAGCACCGCGCCGCCCTCTTTGTCACCCCGCGTAGTCACGAGAAGTTGAACGCTGTTCAAGTGGTTCATCATAGCATCCGACTCAGCCAGCCAGGCTAACGCCTCGGAGTCACCCGATGGAGCTGTCGGCGGACCGCTCATCGCCCCCACAATTTGAGATACTCCGGCTCCTATCGCAACCATGCTGGGTAGCAGCAAGAGCACGAAATCTAGTCTGGCCCGCGCGGCCAGCACGGTCGGGATAACCCACCCGAAGGCGAAAAGAATCAATCCGCTGCCGATCAGCCACCCGCCACTCGCCGTAAGCCGTTCGGACAATCTCCCGAGTAAAGTCGGGGGCAGACTCAACGGGCGGATTACACCATCCACACCCGTGTCGAGTGGGAAAGTGACGAAAGTGTCTGAACCGTCCGCGCGCTGGATGGTGACCTCGACTTTCCATTTTCCGCCCAACGTGAAGTAGTTGCCACGGGCCAGGTAAAGGCCGTTGCCACGTGGTTCCAGCATCACTCTACTCGGCCCAAAAGTCTGGTCGAGAAAGATGAAACGCAGAGAAGCCTCGCGAGCCTTCATCGGCTGTCCATTAGCGTCGAACAAGTATAGTTCCAGCGTGTTTGTCTGTGCCCAGCGCGCGGGTCCAATCGTCAGCGCGACCTGCAAATCGTTGGTGGATTGCGAAAAGATCGCCTGAGCCTCCTGCGCCAGAGAGAGAACATCGCGCCCGCGCTGGAGATCGGTCAACCAACCGGCGGCTACGACGACGACGAGCGCCAGACTTGCCTCGCCCAACACCAGCCGGTTGAAGCGCCGTTGAACGACGGTGTGATCAGAGTCCGGCCTATTCGCGGCTGCCACGAACTGTGGTTTGATTACGAGCAGGTTCAAGGCCGCAATCGCAAAAGTCGGGAGCGCCAGCCCCAGTTTGAGAAGCAAGGCCAGGCCATACGGCGTGTTGAACAGCGCCGCCCAAGACCCCACGTGTTGCCAGGCGAGGAAGCCCCCACTTGCCAACAGGAGGCCGACGGCGACAGCGGCAAGGCTGGAGAAATTCACGATCAGGCTCAGACTGAGTTTGACCCGCTCTGCGTCTGGCAGGGTTCGCGTGAGGCGCGTGGCGATGAAAAGTTGCACCAATCCACCGGCCCAGACGCCGGCAGCCAACACGTGAACGCCATCGCTCAGCACAGCCAACAAGGATGGCCACCCCGCCGCGCCTCCCGGTAGCGCGGCGCTGTGGCTGGTGAGGGTGACCGTCCACCCCAGGGATGCACTCACGGCCAGTCCCGCCAGCCATACCCAACTGCTTCGCCCCCGTCGGCCTTCTTTCCCCTGAGGAGGATCTTTGACTCTCAGTCCCAGATCGGCGAGGCCAAACGCTAACACCACGCTCAGCCAAAAGCGCATGGCCCACATCCCGCCGAAGCGCGTGCCCAGCCATGTGCCGAATTGAGCCAA
>DAOTXG010000616.1:0-9604 GCA_034435515.1 Anaerolineales bacterium | reverse complement strand
TCATGGAGAGTCAGTTTCCAGGGGCAAAGAAGGCGGCGGCATCCCGTCGAGCGCCAGGGGCAGGGTGAAGTTAAAGGCGAAGCGATCGGGCAAATTCTCGGCCCAGATTCGGCCGCCATGCGCTTCGACAATGCCTTTGCAGATCGAGAGGCCCAGTCCTGTGCCGGTGATGCGGTCGGCGGCGGTGACGCGATAGAACTTGTCGAAGATGCGTTCGAGGTGTTCGGGCAGAACCGGCGGGCCTTCGTTGCTCACTTGAACGTAGATCACATTGTCCTCCCTCAGCCGGGCATGGATGCGGACGGTGGTTCCCGCCGGCGCATATTTGAGGCTGTTGCTGATCAGGTTGGTGAACACTCGCTCGATCTGCACGTAATCCACCGGCGCGAGCGGCAGATCCTCAGGCACATCCACGCTGAGGTGGTGGCGCTGCGCCGCATGGCGCATGCGAGCCAGGACGCTGCCGACGATCTCAGCCAGGAGATTCCACTCGCGCTTGGGTTTGAGCGCGTGGGACTCGAGGCGCGACATGTCCAACAGGTTGCCGACGAGCCGATTCATCAGATCGACTTCCTCGTCAATCGCGCCGAGCAGATCAGCCCGCGCGGGCAATTCCCAGGGAACGTCGCCGCTGCGCAGGCTCGTGGCGGCGGCTTTAATGGTGGCGAGCGGCGTCCGCAATTCGTGCGACACCGACGACAAGAGCGCCGACTTCAAGCGATCGCTTTCCTCTAGCACTTTCGCGCGCGTTTCGGCCTGGGCCAGCGTGATGCGCTCGACGGCCAGCGCTCCCTGGTGAGCAAAAGCCTGCAGCAATCGTTCATTCGCCGGATTCAGGCTCTGGGGAAGTTGAAGGTGAATCTCGCCAATCTTGCCCCGCGGCGTCGTCAGGGGGACCACATGAACAGACTGGTCGCCCATCTCTGACAGCGCGGCCTTCCAGGTGTAGGCGACCGGCGCCGCCTGCTCCGAGGGGCGGATCATGATTTCAACCGAGGTCGGGCGGATGATTTCCCGCAGATGGGCGTCGAGGGTACGGGCCACTTCGTGGTTGTCGCGCAGGCCGGCCAGCGCCGTGCTGAGCGCGTAGAGGTGAGTGGCTTCCTGTTCGCGGGCTTCGGCCATGGCCCGACTCGACTGCGCCCGACCGACGAGCTGGCTGATCACAATCGCGACGATGAGGAACACGACGAGCGCCAGCACGTCCTGGGTTTGGTGAACAATTAAAGTATACCGGGGTTCGATGAAGAAGTAATTGAACGCAAGAAATGCGGCGAAGGCGGCTGCCAAGCCTGGTCCCAGGCCCCACAGGGCGCTGGCGCCGACCGGCAGCAAAAAAAGGAGCGCGATGATAGGGGTGCTGAGCGCATGTCGCAGGAGGTGCAGGGCGCCGGTAGCGGAGGCAACAGCGATGATGGCCAGGGCATACAGCCGGACGGTAGGGGGTTGAAAGTGAGAACGCATGTTGGAACGCAGCCCATCACTTCAGCAGAAGTTATTTTTAGATGGCCCCTTAGACTGGTTGTTCGTAGTGCAGCACGCCAGTGCTGCGCCGCGCGCCGGAGGCGATAGGGTTAACACGTTCGACTTTGATTTCTTTTGCCAGCCGCTTGATCGTCCGGACGGGGAAGGCCGTCGGCCCGACGACGGCGCACTTGAGCGAGGCGGCGGCGATGGCAAAGCGCACCGAATCTTCGAGCGACCAGCGCTTGATGTGGCCGTAGGCGAGACCGGCGGAAAAAGTTGCGCCGGCGCCGTTGGCGTCAATCACTTCAATCCTGGGCGCATAGGCGCGGAGGATTTCGCCCTCCGCGCGCCGGGCAGCCACACAGCCATCGCTCGCCATCGTCACCACCGCGGTTTCCGCGCCGGCGTCCAGCAATTTATGAAGCACGTCCACCGGGTCACGGTCTTCCTTTTGGGCCGGGTCGGTCACGGCTTGCACGATGCGCGCGCGGGGGCCGTATCGCTGGAACGTGTCCGCCTCCAGGTGGCCATGTTCCAGGTTCAAATAGACCGGCACTTTGCGCCGGTCGGCCTCGTCTATCGCCCGCAGGATGTGGTCGCCGTCGTACCAGTCCACGTAAAGCAGCTTCGCGCCGCGAAGGAGCGACAGGTCGGCGGCGTCGAGCGTGGCGAGCAGCGCGGGGCTGCGCTCCCAGAAATAAGTCCGCGCGCCTACGCGGTCGGAGACCACCACCTCGTAGGGGGTAGCCATGTCCTTCGAGAGGCGCAGGTCGTTGACGACGCCGAGTCGTTTGAGCTCTTGCAGGGTCGCCCGCCCGCGCGCGTCGTCGCCGAGGGCTGTGCCAATCAGCGCGCTCCGCACTTTCCAGCCGCGCATCAGGCAGGCGATGATGGCCGCGTCGTCTGAGATAAATTCGGCGGCCTGCTTGACCAGCCCGCCCGTGTTGTGCTCGGGCAATTCATCCACGATGAGCAGGACGGCCGGGACGACCATGCCGAAACACACGATGTCGGCTTTGACCGGCTGGATGACCCGCAGCGCGCCGACGAGTTTGGTCCTGGCCGCCGAGGTCTGCTTGCCCAATTCTTTGCGCAGTTTCAACTCGCTTTTAGAAAGCGCTTCCAGGCCGTCGCCGCGCGCCGCCGACAGGCGGCGCAGCAGTTTGCCCACCCGAGGGGCGCGCGGATCGGTCCTTCGTCGTGGCTTGTCAGATAGTTTCTTAAACACCTTTGCCTCGCGTTTGCCGTATGATACCACCACTGGCCTGATGGCCGTGCCCGATGACGACGAACGCCTGCGGGTCGGCCCGGATGACGACCGCCTCCAGCGCGTTCACCTCCGGGCGGCTGACGGTGCAGAACAGCACGGTGTGCGGGGCTTCGGTGAACATCCCCCGCGCGGGCCACGCGGTCAGCCCGACGCCCAACTGATCCAGCACGGCACGGCTCACCCGCTCCGGATAATCGGTCACGATGAAGGCCGTGCGCACGACGCTGGGGCCTTCGAGGACGTAATCGGCGGTCAGCCCCCAGGCAAACAGCGCAACCAACGCGTACAGCGCCCGCTCCCAGCCGAAGGTGAGGCCGGCGAGCAGGATGACGCCTCCGTCGGTGAACAGGTAGAGTTGGCTGACGGGAATGCCAGAGCGGATTTGCAGGACGCGCCCCAGGATGCCTGTGCCGGCGCTCGTGCCGCCGCCGCGATAAACCAGGCCCGTGCCAATGCCGCCGAGCACGCCCCCATAAATCGCGTTGAGCGTCAGGTCAGGCGTCAGGCCGGAGGCGGGGAGCCAGCGCCGCAGGAGGTCGGCGCCGAGGTTGTAGAGGAGGACGACGTACAGCGTGCGGCCGAGAAATTGAAAGCGGCCCAGGTGGCGGAAGCCCAGCGCCAGCAGCGGCAGGTTGAAGGCCAACATCATCACGCCGATGGGCCAGCCGGTGAAATGATTGACGATGATGGCGATGCCGGAGACGCCGCCGGGAGCGATGTCCGAGGGGGCGAGGAAAAGGTCTACGTTGACCGCCAGCAGCAGTCCGCCGATGGTCAGCAGCAGCCAATCCTGTACGATGGATTTCACTTCTATTTAGAGCCTGCGTTTTTTGATTAGTTCTGCCCCGCCAGTTCCACATAATCTTCTTTGACCGCATTATCCGGCGAAGCGCCAAACAGCCCCAGCAGTTCGTTGATGATCGTCGCCTTGTCGCGCGCATCACGCTTGGACCAGGTGCG
Organism: Anaerolineales bacterium; assembly: GCA_034435515.1. Taxonomy (GTDB): domain Bacteria; phylum Chloroflexota; class Anaerolineae; order Anaerolineales; family UBA6663; genus DATDRS01. The sequence goes on along the minus strand of DAOTXG010000616.1, from coordinate 5,907 downwards.
CGATTTGATTTCGAGATAGTAGCCCTCGACGGAGGGCTTAATCAGCCGGTCGAGGTTCACGAAAAATTCCACGCCTTTGTAAACCACCAGCCAGCGCCGGCGTTTCTTTTCCACTTCGCGCTCCTCGACCGGCTTGAAGTATTCGCGGTAGAAGCGCAGGGAATACGTCGCCGGCGCGAGATAACGCGAGCGGGAGAGCAGCGCCGGGCCGAACTCGCCTTCGCGGGCTTGCCCGGTGAGGGTCAGCCGCTCGCGCACCTGCGTGATTTCCCCCTTCTCGTTCAAGAAAGCATCTTCGCGGTAACGCACGCGCCCCTGAGCCGGATCGGCGAACAGGAAATAGGTGTCGTATTCGTGGTAGTGCACGGCGCGGATGACGGTGAGGGCTTCGCTCTGGAGGACCTGGAGCGCCTGCTCGGGCGACGGCACGCGGGCCTTCACCTGCACCTCGAAACTCTCCTGTTCCACCGCGCCGCCGATGGCGACGAGTTTTTGCAGCACGCTCCCCTCGCGCTGGATGAGAAAATGGTCAATCTTCTTGGCGTAATCGCGGGCGGCCAGGAGCAGGTCGGCCTCGGCGATGGTGAGCAGTTTCCGGTCGCGCATCAGCCACTGGCCGTTGCACATCACGTCGGTCACGTCGGTGGACTTGGCGGCGTAGACAATCTGCGAATAGACCGCGTTCGGATCGCGGGTGAAGGCTGGAGAATTGTGCAGCAGCTGCAGATCCAGCACGAGGAGGTCGGCGCGCTTTCCAGGTTCGAGCGTCCCGGTGAGATGCCCGAGATGCAGGGCGCGCGCGCCGAGCCGGGTCGCCATGGCCAGCGCGTCGCGGGCGGGCAGGGCGGTCGGGTCGCCGCTGATGCCCTTGGCCAGGATCGCCGCCAGGCGCGTCTCCTCGAACATATCCAGGTCGTTGTTCGAGGCCGGGCCGTCGGTCCCGATCCCCACGTTCAGGCCCAGCCCCAGCATCTTCACGACGGGGGCCACGCCCGAGGCCAGCTTCAGGTTGCTGGTCGGATTGTGGGCCACCCCTGCGTTAGCGTGCTGGAGCGTGCGCATCTCGCCTTCGTCCACGTGGACGCAGTGCGCCGCGAGGACTTTGGCGTCGAACAGGTTGTGCTTGCGCACCCACGGCACGACCGGCATCCCGTGTTCCTTGCGCGAGGTATCGGCTTCGAGAAGCGTCTCGGACAGGTGGATGTGCAAAGGCACGTCGAACTCGGCGGCGAGGGCGGCGCAGGCTTGCAGGATTTCGGCGGTGCAGGTGTAGGGCGCGTGCGGGGCGGGGGCCGGGACGACGAGCGGGTGATTCTTCCAGCGGGTGATGAAATCGCGGGCCCGGGCGAGGGAGTCTTCGTAACTGGCGGCGTCGGGCGAGGGGAACTTGAGCACCGTCTGCCCGCACAGCGCGCGCAGACCCGCGGCAGCCGTGGCCTCGGCGACGGACTCTTCAAAGTAATACATGTCCGCGAAACAAGTGACGCCGGAGCGGATCATCTCGGCGCAGGCCAGGCCCGTGCCCAGTCTGACGAAATCCGGGCTGACGAACTCGCGCTCGACGGGCAGCATGTAGCCCAGCAGCCACACGTCCAGGCGCAGGTCGTCGGCCAGGCCGCGCAGGAGGGTCATCGGCGTGTGCGTATGCGCGTTGACCAGGCCGGGCATCACTACCTTGCCGCCGCAGTCGAGCGTCTGCTGGGCCTGATAATCTTTCGCGACATCTCCGACGGCGACTATCGAGTCGCCCGTGATGGCCACCGCGCCGGAGGTGTAGGCCGTGAAGTGTTCGTCCAGGGTGAGGACGAGGGCGTTGGTGAGGAGGAGGTCACAAGGTTTCATGGTGTGGGAGCATGGACGTAAGGGAGTGTTGGAGGGGAGGTTATGGGACCACCTTGCCCGGGTTGAGGATGCCCTGCGGGTCGAACAACTCTTTCAGACGGCGCATCACCCCCAGCGCCGTTTCGCCATGCTCACGCAGCATGTACTTCTGTTTACCGATGCCCACGCCATGCTCGCCCGTGCAAGTGCCGCCGAGCGTCAGGGCTTTTTCTACCACCCGATCGTTGAACGTCTGTTGGACGCGCTCATACTCCTCAACCGCATTGGCAAAAAATATCATGGAGTGCATATTGCCATCGCCGGCATGACCAAAGATAAAGCCGCGCACCCCCTCTAATTGACGCAGGGCCGCGCTGGCCTCGGCGACCAGCGCTGGATAGTGTGAGATCGGCACGGCCACGTCGGTAATGAGGTATCCCTGCCCGGCATGAGAACGAATCAGCACTTCGCCCAGGTGGTGGCGCGCCTCCCACAGGCGGTCGCGGGCAGCGCGCCCCAGCCCGGCCGTGAAAGTCTGGCAGCCCGACTCCTCACAAATCTCCTGGACCAGTTTCAGTTCCACGGCCAGCGTCGTTTCGCTGGCCCCGTGAAATTCAAGGAATAAGTTGGGCGCCGCCGGCAGGTCAAACTGGCCCGTGCTGTTGATGGCGGCGATGGTGGCGGTATCCAGCAGTTCCAGCGCCGCCGGATTCAAGCCCGAGCCGATGATGTTGAACACAGCCTGCGCCGCCGCTTCGGTGGTCGGGAAGGAGGTCGTGACGGCGCTGAAGTGCGCTGGCAGGGGCGCCAACTTGAGCGTGGCTTCGGTGATGAGACCCAGCGTGCCCTCCGAGCCGATGAATAAGTGGGTGAGGTCGTAACCCGCCGATTGCTTGACGGAGCGGCAGCCGGTGCGGATCACGTCGCCATTCGCCAGGACGACTTCGAGGGCGAGGACGTTGTCACGGGTGGCGCCGTATTTCGGGGTGCGCGTCCCGGCGGCGTTGTTGGCGATCATGCCGCCAATGCTGGCGTTAGCGCCCGGATCCGGGGCAAAGAAGAGGCCGTGCTGCGCCAGCGCCTTGTTCATGTCTTTGTAGAAGAGGCCAGGCTGGACTGTCACTTGAAAATCCTCGGTGTGCAGGGCGAGGATGCGGTTCATCCGGCCAAAGTCCACCACGAGGCCGCCCTTCAGCGGAATCGAGTTGCCCTCCAGGCTGCTGCCGGCGCCCCAACCTGTGAGGGGGAGGCGCTGGGCGCTGGCGTAGGCGGCCAGGCGGCTCACCTGCGCGGTAGTTTCCGGCCACACCACCGCCTCCGGCAGGCGGGCGGAATGGGACGATTGATCGCGGCTGTGCAGGTTGCGGTCGGACTCGGCGGTGGAAACGTAGTCGCCGCCGAGGATGGTCTTCAGAGCGGCGATGTGTTCGTCGGAGAGCATGGACGCATATCTCCTCGTGGGCGGATTATACTGTTTTGCATAGATATGACCAAAGCCTATAATTCTGCGCCATCCAGACCCTAAGGGTCTTTGAGACCCTTAGGGTCTAAAACCCGGAAGTTATACAGGAGCCACTATGCGGGCAGTAGACATTATTATCAAGAAACGCGACGGCGGTGAGTTAAGCCGTGAGGAGATTGAGTTCTTCGTCAAGAGCCTGACCAACGGCGAGATACCGGATTACCAGATCGCCGCGTGGGCGATGGCGGTCTTCTTCCGGGGGATGACCGCCCGCGAGACGACGGCGCTCACGCTGGCGATGGCGCACTCGGGCGAGGTGCTGGATTTGAGCGATGTCGCGCCCTTTGCAGTAGATAAGCACTCCACCGGCGGGGTGGGGGATAAGGTGACGCTCGTGGTGGAGCCGCTGGTGGCCGCGTGCGGCGTCCCGGTCGGAAAGATGTCGGGCCGGGGCCTGGGGTATTCGGGCGGGACGATTGACAAACTGGAGTCCATTCCGGGCTTGCGGACTTCGCTTTCGACGGCTGAATTTAAGCAGCAATTAAAAGCAACCGGCGTGGTGCTGATCGGGCAATCGGCTGACCTCGCGCCCGCCGACGGCAGACTCTACGCGCTGCGCGACGTCACGGGGACGGTAGACAGTATCCCACTCATCGCCAGCAGCGTGATGAGCAAGAAAATTGCGGGCGGAGCGCAGGCGATTGTGCTGGACGTGAAGGCGGGCAGCGGCGCGTTCATGCCCACCGTGGCCGAGGCGACGAAACTGGCGCAGGCGATGGTGGAGATCGGACGGATCGCGAAGCGTAAAGTGACGGCGCTCATCTCGGATATGAATCAGCCGCTGGGCCACGCAGTGGGCAACGCGCTCGAAGTGCGAGAGGCGATCGAGACGCTGCGCGGCGACGGGCCGCGCGACTTCCGCGAACACTGCCTGGAAGTGGCCGGGCATCTGCTGCTGCTGGCCGGGAAAGCGAAGACGATGAAGGCAGCGCGCGCGGTTTTGGAGGCGGCGTTAAGAGACGGGAGCGCCTTTGCCAAATTCAGGCAATTGGTCGCCGCGCAAGGCGGAGACGTGAAGATGGTTGACGATCCAGGCTTGCTGCCGAAGGCGTCCTGGGTGGAAACGGTGAAGGCGCCGCGCTCCGGCTATTTGAGCGAAGTCAATGCCCGCGAAATCGGGATGGCGGCCGTGGATCTGGGCGCGGGCCGGGCGAAGAAGAGCGACGCGATTGACCACGCCGTCGGGCTAGTGATCCACCGCAAGGTCGGCGACCGGATGAAAAAGGGCGAGCCGCTGTTCACGGTGCACGCCAACGACGCGGCGAAACTGGAGGCAGCCAAAGCGCGCGCCCTGGCCGCGCATAAATTCAGCGCGAAGCGGGTGAAGCCGCTGCCATTGTTTTACAAGGTGATGCGAAGCCGTTAGGAGGTTTATAATCATTACATGTTGATAATCCAGGCGAACGGAGGTCGGTATGGCAGTCATTAGCGCCCCCACTCAGCCTAAAACTCGCTGGACGGCGGCCAAATATCTGGCGATGCCGGATGACGGGAAACTCTACGAAGTCTTGGAAAGAAGATTTACAAGCGTCACACACTCGCGCAGGGAGATGGCGTAGTCAAGTCAAAGGTGCAGACCGACGCGGTTTCCAAAACCGCGTCGGTCTCACCCTCATGGTCTGACGACTTCCCCGTTCTTCCACTGATAGACCCACCCTATTGCTTCGACCCAGTTGTGGTTTGAGTCAAAACTGATATTCCCGCTCAGGCCTGAAAAATTGCTCTGGGCGAGGGCGGCGGCGACGCCTGTGCGTGTTGCCATGCCGTTGGCCTGCACCTCTCTGGCAATGGCGTCGAAGACCAGTCGAGTTGCATCGTGGGCCAGGACGGCGAGCGAGTACGGCTTGACGCCGAGGGAGATGGCCTGGTAATGGTCGGCAAAGGCCGGGTCGGCAGAATCGGCGGGGAGGGGGGCGGGGGCGATGACGTACACACCTTCGGCGTAGCCTCCGGCCAGGCTGGCGAATTGGGATTGCTGCCAGAGGGGAGGGCCGGCGATTTGGAGGTTGGAAGTTGGAAATTGGAAGTTGGAAATCAGCCAATCTAAGTTTTCGAGGGAATCGCAAGGGAGGGGGCAGTGAATGGCAGATGGCCGGGCATCGTTGTAGGCAGCCTCGGTGAGCCAGAGGCGAAAGGCGGAGGCCGGCAGATTGGGCGAGGCAGTTGTGGCGACAAGGGGAATGCCAGAGACGTCGTAAATGGGCGCAGCGGCGAGGGTAGTCGAGTCGAGCCAGTGGCCGAGGACGGCTATCACCTGCGGATCCACGGCGACCTTGCGCGCCTGGGTTACTGCCGCCTCAGGGTCGCCGGAATCGTCAAAGGCTAACAACTCAATTGAGTATCCGGCCACGCCGCCGTTTTGGTTCGCTTCCCGGATGGCCAGGCGGACGGCGTAGTTGATTTCGTAGCCCACGTCTCGGTAACGGCCCTCGAAGGGCGCGACCAGGCCGATTTTGAGGACAGGGCGGGTGACTGGCACGCAAGAAGTGAGAAAGAATAATGACGCGAGCAATACGCAATACGCAATACGCAATACGTATTGCGTATTGCGTATTGCGTATTTA